>JAKVPA010000006.1:0-137500 GCA_022482495.1 Sphaerochaeta sp.
GCGAAAGGACTCGAACCTTCGATATCTTGCACCCAAAGCAAGCGCCATAGCCGCTAGGCAACGCCCCGAGAAACGGGAGTATCATACCTTGCTTGCGCTTCGGACGTCAAGGTAATACGATGGTTGCATGCGTGATGTCATCCATACCATCTACGACATTCTGGATCGTACCAGTCCCAAGGAAATCCGTTTTCTCAAGGAAACGGATCCCTTCCGGTTCCTCTGCCAGGTGGTGTTGTCCGCCCAGACCACCGATGAAGCGGTCAACGAAGTCTCAAAACAATTGTTTACGTTGTTTCCGGACCGACATTCCCTGGCCGTCGCCGATCCCGCTGATGTGGAACGCGTCATTCATCGTCTGGGATTCTTCCGTGCCAAGGCAAAGCATTTGATCGCCCTGGCCAACGCGCTGGATGGCGAGGACATCCCTAGGGATATTTCCGGGCTTTGTGCGCTTCCCGGGGTGGGGCGCAAGACGGCGAATTGTTATCTTGGTGACATTATGGGCCAGCCCGCGGTCATCGTGGACACCCATTTCGCCCGGGTGGTGCGACGCTTGGGCTTGGTGGACTCCACCGATCCCACCATCGTTGAACGGGAAATCCGTTCGGTTCTGGAGCCGGAGAAATGGTATCGTTTCTCCATGACGGCAAACCTGTTTGGACGGACGGTATGCCACGCCAAGCGGCCATCCTGTGATACCTGTCCGTTGGCTACGCTTTGCCCTTCCAAAGACGCCGTTCGGAACGTACCGTCCACGTGACCCTCCATGGCTCCCAGGAAATCTCCAGCCGCATCAGACGGAAATCGGTGATGGCCGGAAGCGTAATCTTCTCTGTGTCCACCTGTTTCGAGCAGAGATAGATGCCGGAGATTGGATCGGCAATGTCCAAAGCGCCATACATTGTTTCCAACCCGGTGACGGGAAGGACCAGCATGCCATGGGTGAAGACGGAAGAAGGCGCGATGATTCCCGTCTGGGGAGCCGGAACAAGGGAAGGGGGTTCCTCTTTTCCCGTCGTTCCCAGCAGAACCACAGGGGGGAGCGCCCGTGTCGTCGGTTCTCCACTGTGCCGGAACAGCCAGGTCCGGAGGCGATTCACCTGTTTTGCGCATTCCTCGGGCACCCGAAGCGCCCACCATCTCTCCATCATGACATTCACCATACTCCAAAAGGGTTCGGGAGGGAAGATTTTTAGCGCTTCGGTCTTTACACGACCCCCTGTTATCTGCTATGGTTCCATAAGTTACGGGTCACCTGTGGCTCATTGCTCCATGCTCAAGCAACTGCCGATGGTGTCTCCTCGTTGAAAACGTTTCGGATAAGGTGGATATAACTATGGCACGGAGATGTGATATTTGTGGAAAAGGCACTCAGTTCGGACAGATCGTAACCCACAAGGGACAGGCTAAGAAGAAGGGTGGTGTCGGTCAGCACATCGGCGTTTGCAGCAAGCGTGAATTCCGTCCCAATCTCGTGACGGTGAAAGCCCTTGTCGACGGCAAGCCGAAGACACTGAAAGTATGCACCCGCTGCCTGCGCAGCGGCTTGGTGGAAAAGCGCGTCTGATCCTGCCTTTTCCCGACGCTGTAAGAGCCCCACGTGGGCTCTTTTTTGTATCATGGCAAGAACGAAAACCTGGAGGGAATCGTGAAGGATATCCGGCTTCACAGTGTGGAAAGTTCCGCGTTGGTGTCCAAAGAGGGATGCGGCCGCCTGTGCCGCATTGTGCGTGAAGGGAAGGAACAACACTGCGTGTTCGTGTTGTCTGTAATGCGATCCCTGGACTATGAGATGGGGTCGCTTCTGGAAAGCGCCAAAAACCATGATGAACGACTCTGGTCCTCGTTGGAAAAACGCAGTGAGGAATGGTCCTCTTTGGTAGACAGCTTGCTGGATCGGGACGGCGCCGTGATGGTTTCCCAACGCATCAAGCAAGGCTTTTCTGATATCGAGGATCTTTTAAAGGCCATCTGGCTGACCGGATACGTATCCAGCGGATCGGTCAACTTTGTCGACAAGTTGCTCTCTTCCTGGATGGCGGACATCATCTGCCATTATTTTGTGCTTTCCGGCTGTGGAGACGCGGATATCGCTTCTTATGACCAGGTCGTCGCCCATCCGGTGACGAAAACGCGCGCGTTGTTCGTCTATGGGATTCTCTCACAGGAAGACGTTGAGGAGAAAACAGCCCAGCTTGCCCCACTTTTCGAAGCAAGCGGGGTGACATTCTGGAACACCAAAGGATTGCTCCGGACCGCGGACATCAATGAGGTGCCTTCCGCCAAGGTGATTACCCATCTGTCCTATGTGGAAGCGACGGAACTGTCGTTCTTCGGCGCTCCCATCATCCATCCCCACGCATTGCTGCCCGCCATGCAGGCAGGGATTGACGTATGCCTGCGCTCCTGGTACGAGGAAGAAAACCCCGGGACGGTGGTCAGTACCCGGCAGGATGGCGGAGAATCACCGGTAGGAGTGCGAGGCTTCTCTATCATCCACCACATCGCGTTGATCAACGTGGAAGGAGCCGGCATGAGCGGCGTCCGCTTGATCGCCAGCCGGCTGTTCACCGCTCTGGGCGAAGTGGGAATCTCCGTCATTTTGATCACCCAGGCGTCCAGTGAGTATTCCATCTGTTTTGCCGTGATGGACAGTGAGGCGGAGCTTGCCTGCCGTACCGCCCGAACGGTGTTCTCCAAGGAATTGGAGGGCGGACAGATCCACCAGGTGGAAAGCGAATCGGATTGCGCCATCCTTGCCGCCGTCGGCCAGGAGATGAAGAGCCAGATCGGTATTGCCGGAAAGTTCTTCTCCTCCCTTGCCAAGGCCAAGGTCAACATTCGCGCCATCGCCCAGGGATCCAGTGAAAGCAACATCAGCGTCGTCATTAAAAGCGACGATTCCACCCGCGCGCTCCGCGCCCTGCACGCCGGATTCTTCCTGTCCATGCAGGCTATTTCGGTGGGCTTGATCGGTCCAGGGAACATCGGCGGAACGTTGCTTGACCAGATCGCCCAGCAGAAGGAACGGCTCAACCAACAGTTCGGCCTGGACATCCGTATCCGCGCCATCGCCAATTCCAAGCGGATGCTGCTGAATGACGAAGGGGTTGACCTTGACCATTGGAGAGATGAACTGGCCAAAGCCACCGAACCGTTTGACATGAATAAATTCGTCACCCATGTCGGCGTGACGTACTTCCCGCACAGCGCCATCGTGGACTGCACAACCAGCGCGTCCATCGCCGAAGAGTATGTCAACTTTCTTTCCCATGGCATCCACGTCATCACGCCGAACAAGAAGGCGGGGACGGCCCCGTATCCGTATTACGCCAAGATTTTCCAAACCTGCGTGAAGACGGGAAGCAGATTCCTGTATGAAACCACCGTAGGGGCTGCGCTCCCTGTGATCTGCACGCTGAAGGATCTGGTGCAGACCGGCGACCGGGTACACCGCATCGAGGGAATTGTCAGCGGCACGTTGGCATGGTTGTTCAACAACTATGACGGCACCACACCGTTTTCAGACCTGGTGCGCAAGGCGAAGGAGTTGGGATACACCGAGCCGGATCCCCGGGATGATCTGTCCGGGATGGATGTCGGCAGGAAGACAGTCATCCTTGCCAGGGAACTGGGATTCCATACCGAAGTGACGGACATCCCCATCGAGAGTCTTGTCCCCAAGGAAATGCGCGGGATGTCGCTGGAAGTGTTCATGAAGAATCTTTCCTTGTTGGATGAGCCGATGAAGAAGCGGTACGAAGCGGCGGCGAAGAAGGGCATGCGGCTCCGGTATGTGGGGTTCGTTGATGAACAAGGGCAGTGTCAGGCTTCCCTGAGGGAATACCCCTTTGATCATCCGTTCTCCCAGGCCACCGGTACGGATAACGTGATCCTGTTCTCCACCGACCGGTATCTTGAGCAACCGTTGGTCATCAAAGGACCGGGAGCGGGGAGGGATGTCACCGCCGGTGGCGTCTTCTCCGATCTGCTCCGGCTCGGCGCCTATTTGGGCGCGCGTATCTGAGGAGGCAACCATGCAGTTCATTTCCACACGAAAACAAGCGAAACCGGTAACCGCCAGCAAGGCGATCCTGCAGGGATTGGCGGAGGATGGTGGCCTGTATGTGCCCGAGTCGTTCCCGACGCTTCGGGCGCTCCCTGTCGGGGAGATTTCCAGCTATCCGGAATTCGCCTATGAGATGCTTGCGCCATTTTTCCAAGGGGATGCCCTCCAAGGAGATCTGGCGGATATCTGCGTGGACGCGTTCGATTTCCCCATCGTTCTGCATCCGCTTGCCAATGAACGGTGTGTCCTGGAACTGTTCCACGGACCGACCTGCGCGTTCAAGGATTTCGGAGCCCGTTTCCTTGCCTGTTCGATGGAACGGCTTTTGGAGAAACATGGACGGAAGCTGACCATTCTGGTGGCGACCAGCGGGGATACCGGTGGTGCCGTCGCGGCGGCGTTCTACGGAAGGAAAGGCATCACCGTCAAGGTGCTGTTCCCCAAGGGGAGAGTCAGCCAGCGGCAGAAGCAACAGCTTACCTGTTGGGGCGGAAACATCCAGAGTTATGAGGTGGACGGCTCGTTTGATGACTGTCAGAAGATGGTCAAACAGGCGTTCATGGACAAGAGCCTGTCCTCCTGGGGGCTTTCCAGCGCCAACAGCATCAACCTGGGGCGTCTGCTTCCCCAGAGCGTCTACTACGCCTACGCGGCGTATCTGTTCCAGGCTTCCTATGGGAAACGACCCATCTTCATCGTGCCCAGCGGAAACGTCGGCAACTGCACCGGCGCCTACTGGGCCCACATGATGGGCGCTCCGATCCAGAGGATTTCCTTGGCGGTCAACGCCAACAGAACGATGGTTGATTATCTTGAGACCGGAATCTACAAGCCGCATCCCAGTGTCCAGACACTTGCCAACGCCATGGATGTCGGGGCCCCGAGCAACATGGAACGGCTTCTGTCCCTCTACCCGGATTTCGACCAGTTCCAACGGATGGTTTCGGCAACCAGCGTCAGTGATGAAGAGATCAAGGAAACGATTACGGCGACGTATCAGGAATGCGGCTACATCCTCTGTCCGCACACCGCGACGGCGGAGTATGTGCGGAGGACGAAGTTCGCAAGCGATCCGACGATCATCGTTTCCACGGCGCACCCGGCCAAATTCAACACTATTGTTGAACCGTTGATCGGCACTCCTGTTCCGGTTCCCCCTGCCTTGCAACGGCTGTTGGACAAACCGACCCAGTACACGGACATCGGGACGGATTACCACGAACTGTTTGTGTGATCAGGATTCCAGTTCGTTGCGCTGGGCATCGGTCAGTGGACGATAGGTGAACCCCTTTGCTTCCATGCCTCGGGTGATGGTCGTCATCTGGGCCGCTCGCTCCAAGACATCCATTTTCTCAAATGCCAGGAGCAACGTGTCCGCCACGGTGACGATGCCATGGTTTTGCAACAGAAGGACATCCGCTTTGCCGCTTGCTTCGGCTACCTTCTTCGCCAACTCCACCGTGCCTTGCTTGGCGTAGGGAACGACCAGCGGATTCCGAAGAAGGTAATAGCCCTCGGCGGTGATGTGGGTGTCGATCGGGCAGGAGGCGTCATTGCCGTCCAACGCGGTGAACGAGGTGGCGTACACCGGGTGGGCGTGCACTACGGCGTTGATATCCGGTCGTTGCAACAGGATCCTCCGGTGCATTTCCGTCTCGATGCTCAATTTGTTGTCTGGTGTCAGGTTTTCCCCTTCCAGCGTAACGATGGCGATCTCCACGGCGCGGAGCCTGCTTTTGTCCAGCGAGGTCGGGGTGATGCAGAACAGCCCGCCGGGAAGCCGCATGCTGATGTTGCCCCCTCCGGCGGTGGTCAGCCCCCGTTCGTACAGACGCGCCATGAAACGCGCCACTTCCCTTCGTTCCAGAATAAATGCGGTTTTTTCGTCAAACATATCAGTCAATGATTGCGCAGGTGCTCCTGCTGCGGATTCCCAGCACGGTGACGGACCCTTTCCCGAACACCGCTTCCATGCGCTGGGAGTAGGTGGAGAGCAGATCGTGCGGCACGTATGCCTGGATGGTGCCGCCAAAGCCACCTCCATGGACACGACAGGCTCCTTTGCCGCCCAAGATGGCCTTGGACAACGCCAAGGCGAGCGGGACGCCCTGATGCTTCCAGTCGCTGATGGGATAGGCATTCTGCAGGAAACAGAACGAACTCTCCCCGCTTTCGTTGACCAGACGGAAATAGGTCTGGATGTCCTTGCGGGAAAGCGCTGCCAGCATATCGGAAACCCGCTGGGTGTCATTGAAGAAATGGTAGGCACGAAGGACGGCACGGTCATTGTCCACCTTTTCCCGCACTTCTGCGATATGGGAAAGGAAATCCTCGTAGGGGACTTCCCTGAGTTGCTGTTTTCCAAAACAGGCGGCTACGGCACGCATTTCCGTTGGGACGGCGGCGTATTCGCCGGTAAGATTGGCGTGGTCCCCGCGGGTGTCGACGACGATCAAATCATAGCCGTAATCCTGGAAGTTGATGTTCACCGGGGTGATGACCGGATGGTTCTTGTCCTTGAAATCAATGCCGACGATGCCGCCATGGGCGCATCCGATCTGATCCAGCAAGCCGGAGGGTTTTCCGAAGTACTCATTCTCGGCGTACTGACCGATCTGGGCCAGTTCCAACGGGGAGAGGGCGTCATGGGCGAAGAAATGGTTGAAGATTGTGGCGCAGAGCACTTCGATGGCCGCCGACGAGGAAAGTCCGGAGCCTTTCAGCACCCGGGTCGTCGTATTGGCTTTCCAGCCCCCGATGGCGACGCCCCGGTCATGGAACGCCTTGGCGATGCCACGGACCAGCGAGTTGGTGGTGTTCTTTTCATCCGTATGGACGGAGAGGTCGGAGATGTCCACCTTGACGACGGGGAATCCTTCGCTGGCAACAACCACTTTCCCGTCATCACTTTTGCTGGCCGCCCCAATGGTATCCAGGTTGATCGTCGCGGCAAGAACTTGGCCCAGGTTGTGGTCGGTGTGGTTTCCTCCCAGTTCGCTCCTTCCGGCGGTGGAGAACAGTGAAGCGTTCTTCTCGCCGAACAGACGGTCATGCTCCAACAGCAGATGGATCATCCGCTGGTCCATTTCCTTGGCGTCATACGCATTGCCGTACAACGCGGGGTACGCTGTATGGAGCGCACCTTCCTTCACCTCATTGAGATTCGCCATATCTTCCCTCCCGAAGCGCCCGTGCCGCCGCTTCCGGCGAGATGACGCAACTGTGCATCGACAGTATGCCATACTCGAAGGGAAAATGCATCTGGTTTTCGATGGTGGGAATGAGATGCATATGCACCATGTGCCCATTTGTATGGTGTTGGTGCAGGCATTCCAGACGAAGGGACGGTCCTCCGGCAAGCGCGTCCAGCCGGGAGGCGGCGAGACGGCAGAGGGCGATGAACTGTTCCTCTTCCTGCTGCCTCATCTCATCCAACGCGCTGAAGGTCCGACGGGTAGGAATGACCAGCATTTCGTACGGGGTGGATGCCCAGTACGGTACGACAGCGGTCGCGGTTTCATTCTGTACGACCACTCTGGTTCCCATTCCCCGTTCCCACCTGCCGTAATCGAGCAACAGCGGGGTGGTGTGAAGAGCAAAATAGTTCGCTTCTCCCTGAAGTTCCCTTGAGAGCGTATCCTTGGTCCCCTCATCATCCACCAATACCAGTTCCGACCCCGGGACGAAGCAGGCGGTTCCATCCCCGAGAAGCGCCAGATGGTCGCACACCGTCTGGTCCCATCCCTGGGGAGCTGGAATCTTGGTGTACACCATGGCCTTGTGAACGATATGGAGCATTCCGTACGGACCCTCCGTCCGGGTGGATGGAGGATCGTCATCACTGAACGGCGCCAGCAGGGGATTTGCTGTTCCCTGGAGGATCCGAGGGATGGGAGAACCATCCTGGTAGCGCACCGGGCTTTCGTCCAGGGGATTGTATCTGATCTCGCTCATGATGCCACCATACCGCGCCGCGCCACCGTGGGGCAAGACGTCCCCGCAGGCGGAAAAGCCTGCCTTCCGTCAGGAGTGTATGGATCGCTTGGAACGCCTCGTGTTCCGACCACTGGGACAGGACAGCCTCGGGGCGGGTGAGCGTTTCGGCCAGTTTTCTTTGGGTAAACCAGAAAGGCGTAGATCGTACCGCACTGAGAATTTCACGTTCTCCATCGCGCAGGGGAAACAGCCGATGGTCGCACACATCACATCCTCCGCAGGAATCAATCTCTTCGCCCATGAGGGAAAGAAGAGCGGAACGGATGCACCGCTCTTTCTGGGAGAACACCATGGCCAAAGGAGAAGGGTAATCGGTGTGGTCAAGCAGAACGAACGCCTTGGCCGGTTGGCCGTCCCTGCCTGCGCGCCCGCTTTCCTGCAGGTAGCTTTCCACGTCGTGGGGAGGAGAGAGATGGATCACTGTACGGATGTTTTTCTTGTCCACCCCCATGCCGAACGCGCAGGTGGAGAAAAGGACGGCGTCGTCCCGGGTTGCGAACCATCTCTCCAATGCTTGGCGGCCTTCCCTTCCAAGGCCTGCGTGGTAGTACCGTACCGGGATGCTCCGTTCACGCGAGGAAAAGCGGGCCGCGTACTGTTCACAGAGCGCGCGGGTAGGGCAGAACACCACGGCTGGCCGCCACAAAGGAACGGAGAGGATACGGTGGATGGTATGGGATTTGGAGAGGGTGCGTTCCACGTGATAGCTGATATTGTCACGGTCGGCGCTTGCCCTGATCACATGGGGAGTGGAGCCGCAAAACAGCAGTTGCTTCAGGTCCGTTACGATCCTCTCGCTCGCGGTAGCGGTGAACGCCGCCACAAGGCGTACGTCAAGGAATTTCAGGAAGATACCAAGATCGGCGTAACTGGGACGAAAACGTGTCCCCCACTGGGAGACGGTATGGGCTTCGTCGATGACCGCCATGCTGAAACGGTAGCGGGACAGACGCCGGCGGATTCCTGGTTGCTGGACGCATTCCGCGTTGGTGACGATGACGGTCGGTTTTCCCTCATCCAATGTGTTCCAGACTGAGTCCCGCTGGGCTTTGGTCTGTCCGCCTCGAATGACGACGTGACGGATGCCATCCGCCGCAAACCTGCGGATTTGGTCGTGCATCAGGGAAAGCAACGGGTAGATGACCAGCATGTGGTCCGGCATCACCACCGCCGGAATGGAAAAACAAAGGGTTTTTCCGAATCCCGTGGGAAGAATGACCAATGCGCCCTGGTGATATTGGGGCGTGAGGATCCGTTCCAACAGATCGACTACGACAAGACGCTGGTACGGCCGAAGCGAAGGAATCCCAAACTGATTCCGGGCGATGGTGGTGACAAGGGCGGAAAGGTCCATGCCCCCACGTACCACCAATGGCGCAAGAATGCTTCAGACGACGTCGATGTGACAGCTTTGCATCACGGCAAGAGCCGCCTGGTGATTGGCCGGTGAACTTCCCGCGCACAGGTTTTTGTCGACGGTAATGTACAGATCAGGCCGCACCGCCCTGAGCAGCAACGCGTTGCTCACCACGCAGATGTCGGTGCACACGCCCATCATCTCGATTTCCTTGAGGTCGGGCATCGCCTGAATCCGTTTGGCAAGCTCCTCCGAGCCGAACGTCGGTTTTTCAATGCGTGGCGCCTTTGCGGCGAAGGATTCCAGTTCCGGGATGATCTTCCAGCCGTTTGTTCCTTTTTCACAGTGGGGGACGGGCAGGTGCCGCGCCTCAGGATCGTCCATATAGTCCTTCCCATGGGTATCCATGGTGAACCAGACGGGGCAATCCGCAGTGGAGAGCCGCTTGACCATTGCCGGGATGATCGCCCTGGCTTCGGCGCTGCCCAGGCTGCCGGTTACGAAATCGTTCTGCATGTCGATGACAAGCAGTAGTTTAGAAACTGGTTTTCCACAGTCCGTCACAGGTACAGTAGACATATACATCTCCGTGGTCTTTTTCGTTGAACAGCGTCGCCGGCGCCTCGTTGGCGCTGATGTCGCTTCTGCGTACCGTGCGTTTCGTCACCAGGACGATGAACGCGATATGATGGTCAGGGGATTGCGGATGCATCTTCTGACCGACATTGATGTACAGCACCCCATCCTGCCGTTTGATGACCGGCAGGTGGAACTCGCTTTCCGGCCCTTCCGTCCGTGGTTGCAGCAATTCCATCTGCTGTCCGCAGCAGGTAAGGCTTTGTCCCTCGTCATCGATCAACTCCACGACGGAGTGGCAGACCGGGCAACGATAGAAACGTACTTTTTTGGCCATGTAACACCTCATTTCCTAAACTACTCATTCTTTCCTTTCTTGAAAAGAGGATTCGGTTGTCCCGAACCACTTTCCGTGGTATGGTGAATGTGCCACAACGGCTTGAGAGGTTTGCCATGTACGTGCAGGTGGAGGAAAAACCGGACGTTTTCCTCTATGACACCCCATTGGTCCATCAGAGTTTTTTCTGGTCACAAATCAAACAGAACCAAGGATTCGGAACCCGCTCCTTTGACATCAAGGTGCGGCGTGACGCCATTGAAGGCGGGGACTCCTCCGCTTATGTATTGGACGATATTCTGCTGTTGACCATTCCGGTCAACCGAGAGTCTTCCATCGCCTACGCGCCGTACGGCCCGTTGATCACGCCAAACGAACAGGCGATGGGACCGTTTTTGGAAGAACTTTCCGAAGCGCTCCGGGACAAACTGGATCCCCACACCCTGCTTGTCCGTTATGATCTTCCCTGGCAACGGCCATGGGATGGTGATGTGGTGGACCCACGCCTGTGGGAGATCCGCATGAACTGGGACACGGCGGGCAAACGAATACGAAAGTCCGTCGCCGACCAATTACCCTCGGATACGATGGTGGTCGACCTGAGTGGCTCGGAAGACGAAATTCTTTCCCGAATGCATCCCAAGACACGGTACAACATCCGTCTGGCGGAGCGCCATGGCGTTGAGGTGCGGAAGGGTGGATTGGACGATTTGACGGTTTTCTACCGGTTGTACCAGGAGACGGCCCACAGAAACGGCATCACGCTGCATGACATCTCGTTCTTCCGCTCGTTCTTCGGTCCCAAGGATGATGACGCCGGTTTTACCTTGCTGGTGGCCAGTCTGGATGGAAATCCGCTGTCAGCGATGTTTCTCACCTACAGCGACAGGCGGGCGACCTATCTGTTCGGCGCGAGTTCCGATACCCACCGGGAAAGCATGAGCACCTACGCGCTCCAGTGGGAAGCGATGAAGCTTGCTCGGAACTTTGGCTGCCGTTCCTATGACCTGTTCGGCGTGGCTCCGGATGACAATCCCGAGCATCCGATGCATGGGCTGTACCGGTTCAAACGGGGGTTCGGCGGCCAGATGATCCATCGGCTGGGGTGCTGGGAGTACCCCTATGACGAAGAAGCGGTACGCGAACTGGCCGCCTATGAAATGGTGGACAAGGGCTATCACCAGCGGTGATGGTCCACCAGTTCCAGCACGCTGCCGGCGATGGCTTTGGCTTTGTCGCTTGCCGTATGGAAGTCAGCCTTTGCGTCGCGCGGATCAATGTCTGCGATCTTGAATCCTTTGGGGACGTGCAACCCGCTGTGCAAGAGTCCGCGGACCATCCCGTCCAGCGTGGCGGTCACGAACGTATCGCCCACCATGGCGATGGGTTGCCCTTTGGAGACCAATGTTCCGATCTCCATACCCGGTACTGCCTGGAAGATGCCTTCCGCCGGGCTGTGGATTACACGCTCTTCGGCAAACCCTCCCACCATGCCGGGAACTCCGGTGTTGGGAATCGCCCCTCCGCTGGTGATGATGCGTCCCAGACTGTGACCACGCATCGTCTCGACCACGGCGTGGCAGTCCACCCCCGCGGTGAACCCCGGCCCCAATGCGATGACCAACGGCGCGTCGGAGATCTTCGTCCCCAGGTTGCGTTTGGCAAGAATGGCATCCACCACCACCTGTGGCTGGAGGAGCCGAATGGCATTCCCTTCCGGGTCTTCCAGAACAGGCACTTCCCCCCGGATGATGGTTTCCGTCACATCATCCAATGTCGGGATCCGTCGCGCCGTGATGCCTTCGATCGTCACCTCTCCCTGGAACATTGCCTCGGCGAAACTGACGGTACGCCGGATGACGGTGGGGCGCGCCACTTCCAACGCAAGAACAGGATAGCCGGCATGTACCAAACGGATGATCACGCCACTGGCCAAGTCTCCCGCGCCACGGACGATCACCAGAGGCGAGAGCGGGCTTTGGGAACGACCTGAGGTGTGATGAATCTGTTTCTGTATTTCAGCGAGGATCGCCACGGTCCGAGACGCATCTGTTTCCGCTCCGAGGGAAAGACCAGCCGGGCAACAGACCCGGCAGGGCAGACTGCAAAGGGGAACGGGTGGGGTGATGACGCCGACATAGGATGGACGGGTACGTATGAGCCAGCTGTTCCACGTGGTAATGTCCCATGGATTGTCCCAAAACACCCAACACGCGCCCAAAGGGGCGGCTGGATCACAAAGGGACGACGGGATGTCCGTCTTCTTCCTCACCGTGACGGATGAAGGCCAAGGATTCTGCGTTCCCGGGGCGATCACCGCGGTGACCGACATGCCGCAAGACAAGGCGAGTGACGCGATTTCCCGCAGAAGAGGGTGATCGCCGACAAGGTACAGACGCAACGTATCCATGTTCCTATCGTACCACGGGCAGGAAGTGAGGACAAGCGACGAAAAGAAAAGCGGCCCGAAGGCCGCTTGCCGTTATTTGATCTTCAGTTCTTCCTTCATTTGGGGAGGATAGACCAGAAGCGGTTTGAGTTCGGGATGCGCCTTCAGGTTGGCCGGAAGATTCCGTGCCCGGCCCTTGTTGACGTAATTCGGATCCTCAAAGCTGTAGTGGAATTTGGTGTGGACGTCGTAGGTGCCTTTCATCAACGCGTAGGCGTCTTCGGTGATCACCAGTTCCTCGTCAGTGGGAATGACGTAAATTTTGATGGGGGAGTCGTCCGTGCTGATGCAGAACTCTCCGTTCTTGCAATGACACACGTCGTTCTTCGCCTCGTCAATCTTGAAGCCCAGCTTCTCCAGCCCTTCACAGGCTCCGCGACGGATGTGGGACGCGTTCTCTCCGACGCCGGCGGTGAACACCAAGGCGTCCACGTTTCCGTCCAGTTCGGCGAAATAGGCGCCGATGTACTTCTTCAGCCGATGGCACTCCATCTTGATGGCAAGCTGCGCTTTCTCATCACCGTTCTCCGCGGCGGTGAACACGTCACGACGGTCACTCATGCCACAGATGCCCAACAAACCGCTCTTCTTGTTCAGCGCCGTATCCATATCCTTGGCGCTCATGCCGGTCCGTTCCATGATGTACGGAAGGATTGCCGGATCAAGGTCGCCGGAACGGGTTCCCATCACCAGGCCTTCCAGCGGGGTGAGCCCCATCGAGGTATCATAGCAGACGCCATCCTTCACCGCGCAGACGGACGCTCCGTTGCCGATGTGGCAGATGATCACATTGGTGTCTTTGTTCTGCTTGCCCAACAGCGCGGCGGCGCGCTTCGCGCAGTACAGGTGGCTGGTACCATGGAAGCCGTAGCGGCGCACGTTGTATTTGGTGTACCAGTCGTACGGAACGGCGTACATGAACGACTCCGGCGGCATGGTCTGGTGCCAAGCCGTATCAATGACGATCGCCTGGGGAACGTTGGGCATCGCTTTGCGCGCCGCCTCGATACCCATGATGTTGGCCGGCATGTGCAGCGGTCCGAGAGGGATCACGCTCTTCAGCTTCTCGATGACGGCGTCATCGACCAACGTGGATTTCTTGAACAGTTCGCCACCATGCAGGACGCGGTGCCCGACGGCTCCGATCTCGTCCAGACTTTTGATGACCCCATAGGTCGGGTCCAACAACATCTTCATGATCATTTCAATCGCTTCCTTATGGGTCGGGGAAACGAATTTTGCCTGGTAGACAGGTTTGCCGGTCGCGTTCTGCTCGATCGTCGAATAATCCAATCCGATACGTTCGACCACGCCGACGGCAAGGACATCCTTGTTGTCCCAGTCATAGACTTGGTATTTGGCAGACGAACTGCCACAATTCAAGCACAAAATTACCATTTGTAATACTCCTCAAAGGGTTTTTGATTTTCCGAAGGATGCTTTCATTTAACCACGGTTTGCTCCTAAAATCAACAAAGGAACCGGGGGAAGATATGGAAAAAAGAACCGCGACGCCACTCCTTGTTTTGGTTTCCATCCACCAATCCGCAACGTTTGGTGGTATTCCGTCGTATGGGGAAATTGCTGGTGATCCTTTGGTTCTGGGCTGTTCCAACGCTCGGCGCGTTGGTGCTGGAGGCATCTCCCTGGTCACGGACGCTCCGGATTGAATCCACACGCCAAGGAAGTCATCTGGGGGTGTTCGTCACGCCCGAACAGGTTTCCTTCACATCATTGGAACTTTCCTTTGTAGCTCCTCAGTACAGCGTATGGTATGGAAGGGATGTCCAAAACCCCATCACCGGCACTTCCCGTGGGTGGAGGTTTCTTTCCTCACAAGGTTGGGAAGGGACGTTGTTCACGCCGTTGTTTGACCGTTCTTCCCTATTGTATCTGTCTTTGGGAGGTCGGAAAGGCCGTTTGGGGACCGAGATGTTCGGGTGGTATCGGCCGGACCGAACCTTCTCCGGCCCTGATGATTTGATCCCCATTCCTTCCCTTGACGATGAACCGTTGGGCGCGGGGCTTGCCCTCTCGGTTTCATCCGTGGTCGGGGAAAGCAAACTGACCATGGCCAGGGGATACCGGTCCCATCGATATGTACGCCTTGTTCATGAACTTTCTGCGGGGCCGTTGTCCGTTTCCTTCCGTCTAGGGGAGGAGGAGTGGCCGGTCGCGTACGCGTTCTCGCTGGGCGGAACGGGAAAACAGGTCCGCCTGGATGCCCGGATCGGCAAGCGTTGGGGGCCGGTGCCATTATTTGCCGGGCAATCCCGGGCGTGGAGGGCGGAGAGCGCCGTCAGCGGCACGTGGGAACAAAACCCGTGGTCTGTCCGTCTGTCCAGTGACGCGGTCGCCCGCTATACCAGCGCTTCCAACCTTTCGGCTTCTTTGCAGCCACGTGTGACCATCCGAAACGGGCGGTTTTCGACCCGCCTCGGCCTGGAGATCGGGCTCCGACCCAAGCGGGAACTCTCCGGGTGGACGTGTTCCGTTTCCCTTGGCTCTCTGTCCGCCGCGTGGTCTGACGATGGGGTGGAATGGAACCTTTCCGCCTCCCGTGGACTCTGGAGGATAACCATCAAGAAACGATGGGGGTATCGTCCTGAGCTTACCGTCAGGTTTACCACTGGCCGAGAAAATTGACTTCGAATTCCAGATGGATGCCGGTGTTCTTTTCCACCGCTTCCCGTCCTTGCCGTGCCAGTTCCCAGATGTCCTGGCCTGTTGCGTTCCCTTCGGGATTGACGATGAAGTTGGCGTGGTACGGGCTGACCATCGCGCCTCCGATCCGTTTCCCTTTCATTCCCGCCTGGTCAAGCAGCGCGCCCGCGGAAACGTCAGGCGGGTTCTTGAAGATGCAGCCGACGCTGGGCCAATCGAACTGGTGCTGTTCCCTGCGTCGGGCTTTCGTCCCTTCTTTGATGATCCTCAGTTGGGCGGTTTGTCGGGTGGGCGTGAGCCGGAACGCGGCTTCGAACAGAATGGTCTGGGGCATCTCCATGAACGGGCTGTATCGGTAGGAGAAATCGTCATTGTGCACCTGCATCCGATGCAGTTTGCCATCCATCGTCAGATAATCGACGTAGTACAGGCAGGAGGAAACCCGGATGGTGGACACCCCGGAGTTCCCCCAGATGGCGCCTCCCACCGTACCGGGGATGCCTCCCAGCATTTCCAGACCTGCCAGGCCCGCCTCGGAAGCGTGGTCAATGGCGCTCTCCAAATTCATTCCGCACCGTACGCAGAACATCTCCCCGTTGATGTGGAAGTGGTTCATGCCGGTGGTGATGATCACAAGTCCGTCAATACCACGGTCGCTGAACAGGGAATTGGACCCGCCTCCGATTACCGTGACAGGAAGACGCTCGGTGGAAGCCCAGGAAAGCAGGGCGCGGAGCTCCTCCAGCGTGGTGGGAAACGCGCCATAGCGGGCCGTCGTGTGCAGGTGCATAGTGGAATACCGCGTCAGGTCCAGATGTTCCGTCACCATCCGCTCAAGGTTGATTTTTTCATTCTGAGAAGGTACATTGGTAGCCATGATGCCCATATTGTATTCCCTTGCGGAAGCTTGGGCAATCGAAGGAGTCCCCCATGGATGTGCATGTGTATAATACGATGAGTCGCAGCATTGAGCTGTTTCAGCCGATCAACCCAGGTTCAGTGGGGATGTATACCTGTGGTCCTACGGTGTACAACTATGCCCATATCGGAAATTTGCGCACGTTCCTGTTCGAGGACCTGCTGAAGCGTACCTTGGAATACGCCGGTTACCAGGTGCGGCACGTGATGAACATCACCGATGTCGGACACTTGACCGGTGACGGCGATGAAGGCGAGGACAAGATCGAGAAGATGGCCCACAAGACGGGCAAGACGGTCTGGGAGATCGCTGATTTCTATACCAAGGCGTTTTTCAAGGATTACGACGCGCTGAGCATCATCCGTCCTGATGTCGTCTGCAAGGCGACGGACCATATCAAGGACATGATCGCCTTGATCCAACGGCTGGAGAAGGGCGGACATACCTACGTTTCCGGAGGCAATGTCTACTTTGACATCTCCTCCATCCCCGATTACGGCAAGCTGGCAAGGCTGAAGCTGGATGAACTGCAGGACGCGTCCCGTGAGGATGTGTTCGTCGACGGAAACAAGAAGAATCCCAAGGATTTCGTGCTCTGGTTCACCAAGAGCAAGTTTGGGGAACAGGCGATGATGTGGGATTCCCCGTGGGGCCGTGGCTTCCCCGGCTGGCACATCGAGTGCTCGGCGATGAGCATGAAGTATTTGGGCGAGCATTTTGACATCCACTGCGGCGGCATTGACGCCATCCCGGTGCACCACACCAATGAGATCGCCCAGAGCGAGGCAGCGACGGGAAAGAAATGGGTCGATTACTGGATGCATGGCGAGTTCCTGCTGGATGACCGCGGCAAGATGAGCAAGTCAAACGGTGAGTTCCTTACGTTGAGCGTGCTTGAGGACAAAGGGTACGATCCGATGGATTACCGGTATTTCTGCCTGGGTGGCCATTACCGCTCCCAGCTGAAGTTCAGTTTCCCGTCGCTGGACAGCGCCAGGGAAGCCCGGCTGGGGATCGTTTCGCGCATCAGCGACCTGCTCTCCTCCGGGGCGAAGCTTGTTCCCATCCAGAGCGAAGCGGGAAAAGCTGCGCAGAAAGAGTTCGCCGACCACATCACCAATGATCTGAACAGTCCGCGCGCCTTGGCGGACCTGTGGGGTGTGTTGAAGAACGACACGCTCTCTGTGGACGAGCGGTACAGTTTGGCGATGGATTTCAACAAGGTGTTCGGCTTGGAGCTGGACAAGGTGACGAAGCGTCAAGAGGACGCGCCGGTTGAGGACAAGGACGCGCTTGCCTTGCTCGCCGCCCGTACCGAGGCAAAGAAAGCAAAGGACTGGGGAAAGGCGGACGCCATCCGTGCCCAGCTGGACGAAATGGGGTATGAAGTCAAGGACACCAGTCAGGGACCGGTGCTTGTTCGCAAGCGGTTGTAACCATTGGGACGGGTGATTGTTAGATAGTATGGAAATTAAAAGCAACGATGAATCGGATTTCATACAGGTGTATACGCGCGTTTTCCCCATGTTGCTCAAGGTGGTGTACCACATCACCAACAACCAGGATCTCGCCGAGGAAATCTGTCAGGAAGCGTTCATCAGGTATTTCGACAAGGCGATGTCCTTCCCCAGCGAAGAGGAAGCCAAGTATTGGCTGATCCGCGTCGCGAAGAACCTGGCGATCAACCAGGTGAAACGGAAGGCCAGGGAGCTGGGAATGGTGGAGAAACTGAAGAAGTTCCCCGATACTTCCAGTTCCAAGGACGGAGCCCAGGCGTTGGTGGAGAAGGAGACCCGCAGAGAGGTCCAGGAAGCCATCGCGGGGTTGCCGGAAAAGTTCCGGCTGGTCATCGTGATGAAGGAATACACTGATATGGATTACAAGGGGATTGCGGCCACGTTGCATATTTCCGAGAGTAATGTGAAGGTCAGGGTGTACCGGGCACGGAAACTGCTGGAGGAAGCCTTGAGACCCAAACAGGAGTGAGAGCATGTGCGTGGATGACGAATTGTTGAACACCTATTTGGATGGGGAACTGCAGGAGCCATGGAGAACGCAGGTGGAGCAACACCTTGGGTATTGCAACGCCTGCAGGGGGAGACTCGAACAACTGAAGGCCCTTGACCATACGATGCAGAGCGCGTCGTTGACGGAAGAGGAAATCCAGGGGCGCCAGGAAAAGGTGCTTTCCTATTTTGAGAAAAACCGGTTTGGCAACAAAAAGATCCGTTTGTTCGCCCGTCGGGTACAGGTACGTCTTGTGCCGGCGCTTTTGACCAGCGCCGCGGCGTTCGTCATCGTGTTCATTGGCGCGTTCGTGCTGTTCGGGACAAACAGCAAACAGACGGAAGAGATTCTCCCCGGCGTCGCCGCGCCGGTGGACAGCGCCAACGTCCGTCAGGTTTCTGACGTAAAGCAGAAAACGCTGGATGATTATTCATTGGAGCAGATCGTCCAGTATCTGGATTCCAAAGGATATGCGGTGAAGCTGGAAGTCAAGGCGGTGCAGCCGATCCAGCAGTAAGGGAGATGATCGTTCTGGTGTAGGCGGCGGAAGCCGTCTTTTTTGTTGCATCTTCCATCCTCCCGGGACTATGATGGGGAGCATGGACATCACCAATTTTGAAACCGTCACGCTGGATGAAGCGTCCGGCACGCTTCTGATCTGCGATCAAACCAAACTTCCGGGAGAGGTCACGTTCCTCTCGCTTTCCAACGCCAAGGATATTTGGAACGCCATTTATCTGCTGCAAGTCCGCGGGGCGCCTGCCATCGGAGTTGCAGCGGCCATCGGGTTGTGGGTGGTCACCAAAGGACTATTCAGGGGAACGATTTTGAAGGTTTTTACCGTTTGTTCGTCAAAGAAAAGGAATATCTGAAAAGCGCCCGGCCGACGGCGGTCAACCTTTCCTGGGCGTTGGAGCGGATGCATCGCGTCTGCCTCGCGAACAAGGAAAAGCCGGTGGGGGTGATCAAGGAAATCCTCCATCAGGAATGCGTGCGCATCAGGCAAGAGGATATCGCCGTCTGTCACGCCATCGGTGAGTACGGTCTGACGTTGATCAAGGACGGCGACGGCCTGTTGACCCACTGCAACGCCGGCCGCTTGGCCACGGTGAAATACGGGACGGCCACCGCGCCGATGTATCTGGGCGCGGAACGGGGAATGCACCTGCACATCTACGCCGATGAGACCCGGCCTCTGCTTCAGGGCGCGCGGCTGACGGCGTTTGAACTTCACGCCGCCGGTCTTGACGTGACGCTGGAATGCGACAACATGTCGGCCAGTGCCATGCGGGAAGGGAAGATCAACGCGGTGTTCGTCGGCTGTGACCGTGTGGCGGCCAACGGGGATTTCGCCAACAAGATCGGCACCTCCATGGTGGCGTTGGCCGCCAAACGCTATGGCATCCCGTTCTACTGCTGCGCCCCCACGTCGACGATTGACCTGGCCACACCGGATGGAACGAAGATTCCCATTGAGCAACGGCCGGCGGAGGAGGTCACCACGATGTGGTACCAGCACCGGATGGCGCCGGAAGGGATCAAAGTGTACAACCCCAGTTTTGATGTGACGGACCATGACCTGGTCACGGCATTCGTCACGGAAAAAGGAATCGCCAGAGCTCCGTTCTCCACCTCGCTTGCCCGGCTGTGTTCCCGGCCGTAGTTGCAGATGCCGCCCGATTTTGATAGGATGAGTGCATTCACGGGGAGGCATTGGAGTGAAGTCGATTGAATTGGCGAAAGCCTATGACCCAAAAGAATTTGAGTCGAGGATTTATCAGGATTGGAAACAGGACGGTTTGTTCCGTCCCAGCGACGAGAGTGTCGGTAAGCCGTACACCATCGTCATGCCTCCTCCCAACGTCACCGGAATCCTCCACATGGGGCATGGGCTGAACAACTCACTCCAGGACATTCTGATCCGTTACTACCGGATGACCGGCCGCAGCACCCTGTGGGTGCCGGGAACGGACCATGCCGGCATCGCCACGCAGAACATCGTCGAACGGATGTTGGCCAAGGAAGGCCTTCGGCGTCAGGATATCGGCCGTGAGGAGTTTCTCAAGCGGACCTGGGCCGTCAAGGAAAAGCACCATGACATCATCACCCACCAGCTGGAGGTGATTGGTTGCAGCTGTGACTGGAGTCGCGAGCGGTTTACCATGGACGAGGGGCTGTCCCGCGCCGTGCGTGAGGCGTTCGTCACATTGTATGAGCGTGGCCTGATCTACAAAGGCGAGTATTTGATCAACTACTGCCCGCACTGCCAGACGGCGTTGGCTGACGACGAGGTGGAATACCAGTCGATGCAGGGCAGCATGTGGGACATCAAGTATCCTTATGCCGATGGCTCTGGGTTCATCACCGTGGCGACGACCCGTCCGGAGACGATGTTCGGTGATACCGCCGTTGCGGTGCATCCGGATGACGAGCGGTACAAGGCTGTGGTGGGGAAGAAACTCCGCCTGCCGCTGACGGACCGTGAGATTCCCATCATCGCCGACGCGTTCGTCGACATGAGTTTCGGAACCGGTATGGTGAAGATCACCCCGGCCCACGACCCCAACGACTACCAGTGTGGCAAGCGCCACGGTCTGGATGCGATCAACGTCCTCAATCCGGACGGCACGCTGAACGACAACTGCCCGGAGAAGTATCGCAACATTCCGGCGGTGGAAGCCCGCAAACTGGTCGTGCAGGACCTGAAGGAGCTTGGACTTTTGATCAAGGAAACACCCCATCAGCACGATGTCGGCACCTGCTATCGTTGCCATACGGTGGTGGAGCCGTACCTGTCCAAGCAGTGGTTCGTCAAGATGGACGGCATGGCGCAGAAGGCGTTGGACGCCTGGAAGCGCGGGGAGATCAACTTCTATCCCAAACGGTGGGAAAACACCTACAGCCACTGGCTTGAGAATATTCATGACTGGTGCATTTCCCGTCAGTTGTGGTGGGGACACCGCATCCCGGTCTGGTACTGCAAGGATTGCGGTGAGATGATCGTCTCCCGCACCGATCCGACGGAATGCCCGAAGTGCCATTCCCACCAGATCGAGCAGGACAACGAAGTGCTGGACACCTGGTTCTCATCCTGGCTCTGGCCGTTCTCAACGCTGGGATGGCCGGACAAAACACCGGATCTGGAGAAGTTCTTCCCGACGGATACACTGGTCTCCGCCTACGACATCATCTTCTTCTGGATATCCCGGATGATCATGGCAAGTCTTGAGTTCATGGGGCAGGTACCCTTCCATGACATCTACGTCACCGGCCTGGTGCGTGACAAGCAGGGCCGGAAGATGTCCAAGAGCCTGGGCAACGGCATCGATCCCATCGAAGTGGTCAACCGCTTCGGCGCGGACGCGATGAAGTTCACCTTGGCCTATATGGCGACCCAGGGACAGGACATCAAGATTGATATGGAAAGCTTCAATCTGGGCTCCCGGTTCGCCAACAAGATCTGGAACGCGTCCCGTTTCCTGCTGATGAACCTTGATGGGACGGAAATGCTTGATGTGAAGACCATCCAGCTCCGCACCATGGACAAGTGGATCTACCACAAACTCAACCAGGCGGTGAAGAACGTCACCGAGGCTGTCGCCGCGTATCGGTTCAATGACGCGGCCCAAGGGTGCTACGATTTCTTCTGGAATGATTTCTGCGACTGGTACGTGGAGTACAGCAAGCAGGGTTTGTACAGCGCAGATCCCCAGGAAAAGAACCGGACCGTCACGCTCCTGTTGGATCTGCTCTCCGAATCCCTCAAGCTGATGCATCCGTTCGTCAGTTTCGTCACGGAGGAAATCTATGACAAGCTTCCCGGTTCCACCGGGCATCTGATCACCCAGCGCTATCCCGTCTGCGATGAGAACCGTAATCATCCTGAGGAAGCGCTTCTGGTCAGCCGTGGCCAGGAGGCGGTCGCCGCCATCCGTGCCGCGCGCAATGAGCTGTCCATTCCGGTGGACAAGAAAGTGCGTGTGGTGATCAAGCCGGATGCCGGGTTCGCCGCTACCGATTTCTTCCGTGAGGAAGAAGCCTTGATCGCAACGTTTGTCAATGCCAGCGAGTTGGTCATTGATACGGATGGATCGGTGGATGTGTCCGGGACGTTCCCCGTCGCCGGAACCGGTTACGCTTCGTATCTGTTTGTCCGCCAGGCCATCGACGTCCCCAAGGAGATCGAGAAACTTGCCGCGGAACGGGAGAAGAACCAGCAGTTGCTCGCCCAGACGATGAAGAAGCTTTCCAACCCGCAGTTCATGGAACATGCCAAACAGGAAGCCATCGACAAGGAGCAGGGCAAAAAGGCGGAGTTTGAGGAAAAGATCGCCAAAGCGGACGAACACCTCAAACTGCTGAACAGCCTGGCCTGAACCGATCCGGCCTATGGGATATCTGGTCGGTACCTGCGGGTATGCCTACTCCCAATGGCGTGGGGTGTTCTATCCTGAGCGCCTGAAGAGCGAGGACTTCCTGGCGTACTACGCCACGAAGTTCCCCACCGTTGAGGTCGACAGCACGTTTTACCGGATGCCGACTTCCTCGTTCTGCGCCTCACTGAGGGATAAGAGCGGCGGTTCGTTGCTCTTTTCGTTGAAGGCGCCCCAGACATTCACCCACCAAGTGGGGGACTGGAAAGGGGATGCCGCGTTGTTTCGGTCGGCGGTTGAGCCGCTTGCCCAGTCCGGACAATTATCCGCGCTCCTGTTCCAGTTTCCCCAACGGTTCCACTACACCCCGGACAACCGGGTGTATCTCGCGAATTTGCTCTCCCAGTTTCCCGGTTTTCCCGCTGTGGTGGAATTCCGTGATGTGGCATGGATGCGGCCGCGTGTCTATGATGGACTGAATCAACGCGACGTAGGCCTCTGCGTCAGTGATCTCCCCCCATTGGACGGCTTGCCCCAGTTGGTCCCTGTGGCGACCGGAGGCGTTGGATACGTACGCTTCCATGGCCGTAATGCATCCACCTGGTATGCGGGATCAGGGAGTGAACGGTATGATTACCTCTATTCCGATACGGAACTCTCCGCCATGCTTCCTCCCATCCAGGAGATCGGGGGGAAGGTGAAGAAAGTACATCTGTTTTTCAACAATCATCCCCAAGGGAAAGCAACGATCAATGCCGAGACGATGATGCGGCTGTTGGGCCCCGCATAAAGAAAAAGGCAACCGATCTGGTTGCCTTCCTCTCTTCCCGGTGCGAAACGTTACTTCTCAACTTCCTTCGCGTCCTGGATTTCTTTTCTGCGCTCTTTGCAGAGCTTCGCGATTTCCGCCAGGGCCTTGCGCGCCCTTGCCGCAGAAACTTTTACGCCTTTCTCTGTGAACTTCGCATTTTCCGCAAGGTACGCCTCGTACTGTTGCGTAAGCTGTTCATGAATTGTCATCTCTACCTCCAATGGTAACGTTCTGTTAGTATTGTAGCATTGTTTTTTTCATCCGCAAGCAAAAAACCTGCATTTGAAGCGAAATTTTGAGGTTTCTAGCGAAAAAAGGCGGGGTCAGTCGATTTTTCGCCCTTTCCATATGAAGCCTTTTCCTGTGGCTCTGCGATAGTATCCATGGAAGAACATCAGGATGATGTTGGTGAAACAGAACGGACCCATCAACGGGATGGGAAACTTGAACCCATGGAACGCGGTGACCAACGTGAAGGCGGCCCAGAAGGAAAGACTGGAGATCATCAGGAACAGCGCATGGGAGGAGCCGGTGATCACCCACGCGGCAATGCCGACAAACGGAGCGACGCAGATGGCTCCGACCCCGATGACGGCGATCATGATCAGGTAGAACATCTTCGCTGACGGGACGATGGCACCGATGACGCTCCGCTCGATACCGTGGAACGCTCCTTTGACGGTGTCATACATCCGGCACGAAACAGCGCTTTTCAGATCGCAGAACAGCGACTTGTTTCCGGTGGCGACGAACAGCCGTGCAAGTGATACATCGTCGCAGATTTCATTCTTGATTTGTTCCATGCCGCCGATATCCATCATGGCGTTTCGTTCCACCATCACATACTGGCCGATGGCCATGGCGTAGCCCCGTTTCTGGATTACGTATTGGATGGGAATCGGGGTGAACAGCATGGTGTTCAACGCCATGGTGGCGATGATGCAGCCGACAAGAGGCTTGGAGCTGATCTCTTTGGGATAACCGCTGACGAATTTCGCGTGGTAGGTGATGGCCAGGTCAACGCCCAGACGGATGGAATTGGGGTTGTGGATCGTGTCGGCATCGGTAAGCAGCAGGTATTCCCCCTGGGCGTGGGTCAACAACTGCTGGATGGCGTGGTTCTTGCCTTTCCAGCCTGCAGGGAGTGGCTCTCCATGGAACAACCTGACCCGGGAATCTTCCTTTTCCAGACGCTGGACAATCGCGGCGGTGTCATCCGTGCTGTTGTCATCCAACACCAGGACTTCATAATCAGGGTAGTCCTGCTTCATGAAGGAACGCACGCAATCCTCGATGTGGTCGTGTTCATTGCGCGCGGGGATCAGTACGGAGACTCTGGGAGTCCTGGACTGTTTGTGCGAACGATGGTTCATCACCGTCATGGTGATGACATTCATCAGGGAAATCGCCCAGGCGTACACCGCCATGATGGTCATGAGAATCGCGTAGTAAAACATCAGTTACTCCCCAACTGTTCTTCGTGGGACACAGCGCGTCTTCTCAGGATAGAACCCGCGCGTACCGGTTTGTCTGTCTGGAGGTATTGTACCTTACCATGATCGATCTGGTCAACAAAATGGAATGAACTGTCGAGTAACGTGTATGAATCATCGGGAATGTTGGGTGACTCGGGGCTGACATACTGGATGGTCTGCCCCTTTTTGATCTGGTTGCGCAGATCCAGGCTCCAGACGCTTGGCTTGATCTCTTCTTTGAGATATCCCAGGAACACCCAATCCCGCTGGTATCCTTCCTCGGTGATGGCCGAAAGCGGACCGGAACCGTAGAAAAACCCGGTGCAGTACTCGCGGTGGCTGAACTCGAACAACCCTTTCCGATATTCCCGCCAATCCGGATCCTTATCCAACGCCTTGCGGTAGGCGCGCGTCACCAGTCCGACATAATAGCCGGATTTCATCCGACCCTCGATCTTCATCGAATCGACCCCGGCATCCAGCAACTCATCCAGATGGTCGATCATGCAAAGATCTTTGGAGGAGAGGATGGTGGAATACCCGTCATGCTCCTCGATGGGGTAGTATTCCCCTGGGCGTTTTTCTTCCGTCAACGCGTAGTTCCACCGACAGGTATGGGTGCAATCCCCCTGGTTTGAGGACCGACCGGCAAGCGCTGAGGAAAGCAGGCATCTGCCGGAGTAGGCCATGCACATCGCCCCATGGACGAACACTTCCAGCTGGAGGTCCGGTACGGCGTCCTTGATTTTCCTGATGTCGGAAAGCGGGGTTTCCCTGCCGAGGATCACCCGGCGGAACCCCAATGAATGGTACAGCTTGGCGCTTTCGCTGTTGGTGCAGGAAGCCTGGGTGGACAAATGGAGTTCCACCCCATCCCCGAACGCTTTGCGGAGCACATTCACGCACCCCAGGTCGCTGATGATGAACGCGTCGAACGGCCACGCCTTCAGTCGGGGCAGGGCGGCTTTCAGATCCTCCATCTGCCCTTCGTGAAACAGGATGTTCAACGCGCAGTACAACCGCTTTCCGGTGGTGGCCTTCAAAGCCTTGACGGCCTCCAGGTCACCATCGGAGAAATTGTCCGCGTTGGCACGGAGGGAAAAGCGGTCCAAACCCATGTACGCGGCATCCGCTCCGTAGGCGAAGGCAACCTTGAGTTTTTCAAGGTTGCCCGCCGGGGAGAGCAACTCAGCCACGGATCGCCTCTGCCACCGCCTTTCCGACAGCGACCGCCAGATCCTTGATCTCGTCCCGTTCGCTTTCGTTCGGGCCGATCTTCTGCATCGCCGGGCGCTTCGCGTCATTGGGGAAAGCGTAGGCGAGCACTTCCTCGATGGTGGACACCGGATGGAACGTCACCCCTTTCTTCACCTCGTCGTCCAGTTTGTCCAGATCTCTCTGGTTGAACTTCGGGTAGAGGATCGTCTTCACCTGGTTGCGCTTTGCCGCAAGGATCTTCTCCTTCAGACCACCGATCGGCATCACTTTGCCTTTCAGCGTCAGCTCTCCGGTCATCGCCAGATCCGGCGCTTCCGTCTGACCGGTGATCAACGAATACAGCGCTACGGTCATCGTCACGCCGGCGGACGGTCCATCCTTCGGTGTGGCGCCTTCCGGCACGTGCAGGTGGATGTTGTTGTTGGCGAACCACGACTCATCGATCTTGTGTTCCTTGGCGTGCGCCTTGATCCACGTATAGGCGATGTTCACCGACTCCTGCATCACGTTGCCCAGCTGTCCGGTCAGTTTCAGATCCCCTTTGCCCGGGGTGTTCTGCGCCTCGATCAACAAGGTGTCGCCACCCATGCTGGTCCAGGCAAGGCCGAGCGCCGTACCCACCTTGTCCGCCCTGAGAATCTCATCCTGGGTGAACAACGGTTGCCCGAGGAAATCCACCAAGCTCTTCGAATCCACCACGATGGGCAGCTTCTCGTCCTTGTTCTCCTCGATCTTCAACGCGATCTTCCGGTTGATCTTGTCCAGCGATTTCTCGAAGTGACGGACACCGGCCTCCCTGCAGTACTCCTCGGCGATCTTCAGCAAGGTCTCCTTGGAGTATTTCACCTCTTTGTCCGTCAAACCGCTTTTCTTCAGCGATTTGGGGATCAGGTACTTCTTGCCGATGGCCAGCTTCTCGTCGCTGGTGTATCCGCTCATCTCGATGATCTCCATACGGTCAAGAAGCGGGGCGGGAACCGTCTCCAGCGTGTTGCAGGTACAGATGAACAGCACCTCCGACACATCGAAGGCAAGATCCAGATAGTTGTCGCGGAACGTGGTGTTCTGCTCCGGATCAAGCACTTCCAGCAGCGCGGACGCGGGATCCCCCTGGTAGGAGACACCCATCTTGTCGATCTCATCGATCAGGAAGACAGGGTTCTTCACCTTGGTGATCTTCATCCCCTGGATGATCTTGCCCGGCATGGCGCCGATGTACGTCCTGCGGTGTCCTTTGATCTCCGCCTCATCGTTCATGCCACCGACGGAGAAGCGGAAATACTGCTTCTTCAACGCGTGGGCGATGGAGATGCCGACACTCGTCTTGCCGACGCCCGGAGGCCCGACCAGACAGATGATGGCGCCTTTGGTGTCGCCTTTCTTTTTCCGTACGGCGAGGAACTCAAGGATTCGGTCCTTGACATCCTTCATGCCGTAATGGTCACGCTGCAACACCTTCCGCGCGCTCTCGATGGAGAAGTTCTCCGGTTTCGGTTCGTTCCACGGAAGATCCGCGATGGTCTCCAGATAGGTCTGGCTGATGGAGTATTCCGGGCTGTTCGGCTCCATGCCTTCCAGCCGTTTCATCTCCCGCTCAACCGTTTCCTTCGCCTCATCCGTCAACGAGAGGGATGCGAATTTCTTCTTCAGACGATTGAGCAGATCGGTTTTCGGATTGGTCGTCAGCCCCAGCTCCTGCTGGATGGACTTCAGTTCCTCCCGCAGGAAGTACTCCCGCTGGTTCTTCTCGATCTTCTGGTTGACTCTCGCCTGGATTTTTTCCTGTACGTCGGCGATGTCCTGCTCATCCTTGATGAACACCAGGACTTTTTCGATACGGCGGCGCACGACGACCGTCTCCAGCACGTCCTGCTGTTTCTTCCGGTCGACGTTCAGGATGCTGGCGATGAAATCGGCCAGTTTTCCCGGATGGTCGATGTTGACCATGTTCAGCCGCATCTCTTCGCTGAACAGACGATTGTTCTTGGTCAGCTGTTTCATTTCGCTGACCAGGAGCCTGGTCCACGCGCGGAGCTCTTCCGGCTCGTCCTCAATGTCCTCAAGGTACGTCACGCTGGCGACAAGGTAGGGACCGGAGGGGTAGTACTCCGTCACCTTGAAGCGTTTCAGCGTGCTGATGAACACCGATTCGCCGCCTTCGGGCAGTTTGATCCGTTTGACGATCTTGGCGACCGTCCCCACCTCGTACATATCTGTCGGGGTGAGCTGGCCTTCCTTCGCTTCTGGTGAACGGGTCAGCAACAGCCCAAGGAAGCCGCCGTGTTTGGTGGCCTGGTTGATGATATCAATATCCTGGGGGTCGGAAAGCATCAGGGGGGTGAACAACCCCGGAAACACTGGATTGCCGACTACCGGCAGGATAAACAAATTATTGGGGAGCATCTGCTCCACGGGCATCAGTTCTTGTTCTGGCATGTTTTCCTCTTACGCCCTGTAAAGTACTTAACTTTCCGGGGAAAGTGAAGCGCCTTTGCGAAGCCACCGCACACCCCAGTAGCAGAACGGAGTGTCGGCCAAGGCGAAGACCACCTTGAACGCCCAGTAGGGAAGCACCAGGGAAAAGACGAACGCGGCGGTGTACCGTTCGTTGTACCGCCAGAACGCCAGGAACATGAAGACGGTGGTGTCGACGAACTGGCTGATGATCGTCGCCACGTTGTTACGGACCCACAGCTTCTTCCCATGGCTCCAGGAACGGATGCGGAAGAACAGCCGTACGTCCAGGTTTTGGCTGATGACGAAGGAGATCAGGCTGGCCAAGGTCATGCGGAGTGAGGAACCGAACACCGATTGGTACGCCTCCTGCATCCCCCAGGTCTTGTTGGGGGGCAGCTTGATGCACAAAGCCATGAACAGGAACAGGAAGACCAGCATCAGTTCTGCGAACCGGACGAACAGGGTGGCCCGTTCCTTTCCATATACCTCCCCCTCGATGTCGGTGATCAAAAACATCACCGGCATGAAGAATATCCCCACGGAGACCCTGACACCGGCCAGCGTGGTGATCTTCCCTCCCAGGGTGTTGGCCATCACCATGAATGAGACGTACAGCGACAACAGGAACCATTCTTTCTTACTGGTATTCATAGTGCCTACAGCCTACCGCAAATCGCCTTGGGAGGGAAGTGCGGTTTTCCCTAAAAATCTGTGTGTCTGGTGCGGGAATTTTGTTGCAATTTGTTGCACACGTGCTATGATACGGGTACGATCATCTCACGTAGAAGGAAGGAAGGTATGGATGGGAAACTGATCGTCATCGCCATTGGGGGGAACTCCCTCATCGAAGACCCAAACCACGTTACCGTTTCGGCGCAGTACGAGGCGGCAAGGAAGACGGCGAGCCACATCGTCCGTCTGGTCGAACAGGGAAACCGTGTCGTCATCGCCCACGGAAACGGCCCGCAGGTGGGGTACATCCTGCTGCGCGCCGAGTATTCCCGCTCCATTCTTCATATCGTTCCCTTGGATTCCTGTGTGGCGGACACCCAAGGGGCCATCGGGTACAACCTGCAGATGGCATTGGACAACGAATTCCACAAAGTGGGCATGCAGCCGCCGGTAGCCACGGTGGTTACCCAAGTGGAAGTCTCTGATGCGGACCCATCATTCCGAACCCCCTCGAAGCCTATCGGAAGCTTTCTGTCCAAACAGGATGCCGACTATCACGTCCAGCATGACGGATGGACGGTGATGGAGGACGCCGGAAGGGGGTACCGCAGGGTGGTTCCCTCTCCCAAGCCGTTGTCGATCATTGAGATCGAGACGATCCGTACGTTGCTGAAGGATGGCGTGATCGTCATCGCCGCAGGTGGCGGTGGAATCCCCGTCGTACGGGATGAAGCAGGCCTGCTCTGCGGACGGGAAGCGGTCATTGACAAGGATCTTGCCGCCTCATTGATGGCCCGTCAGTTGGGCGCCGACCTGTTCATCATCTCCACGGCCGTCCCTGCCGTGTGTCTGGACTATGGAAAGCCCACCCAGCGGTCTGTGGCGCGAATGACGCTCAAAGAGGCGGAAGCCTACACCAGGGAAGGGCAGTTCGCTCCCGGTTCCATGCTTCCCAAGATCCAGGCGATGACCAGCTTTGTCTCCCAGACGGGAAATGCAGGCATCATCACCGATCCGGAGCACATGGCGGAAGCGGTGGAAGGCACCAAAGGAACGTGGATTGTCCCCTGACGGCTGGAAGTTCAAGGACCGCAAGAGCGTGGTGGTGACGATCGTCGTCATCGTCGCGCTCCTGTCCGCCCTCACCTGGGCGGAATATGAGATGAGGAAGAACGCTGTGGAGAAAACCCACAGGGAAGCAAGCGCCGCGTGGGATCAACTGGGGTCGGAAATGGACGAACGGTTCACCTGGGCGGAAAACCTCTGCCGTGTGGTGGATGACACGGCGCGGACCGGCGATGCGTTGGCCGCGATCTCATTGTATCGTTCCGATCCCAGGACTCCCCTGGTGGTCAGCAAGGCCTACAACCAGCTGGATGCCGCGCTGACCCAAATGCAGAAAGCATTGTTCGGAACTGACCATTACCGGGAATTCCAACCGTATTTTGAGAAACTTGGGGAAATTGAAACGGAATTGGATACACTGGTGGCGGACTATCAGGGTAAGGCGGAAGCCTACAACCGCACCATCACCGGCCGGGGGTTCGCCCCCCGTATTGCCGCCCAGCGGAATCTTACTCCGCTGGAGCTTCTTTCCGTGAACGCCGCGCTGGCGAACCGTCCTTGAAAAATCCGGTTGTGTAGACAGGAAGGCAGAGAAGCAGGGTTTTCAGGGAATCCTGGGAAAGCCAATCAGGGAACAAGCCTTTGAGGATCAGCAACCCCAACGTGATGATGGCCATCACCCGGAGGAACGCACCCGACCGCCTGGGATGGTGGAACACCCAGAACGCGGGAAGAAACAGAAGCGGATTGACGACCAACAGTGATTCGTTGAACCACGTGACGTCGAGGTCGGAAAAGCAGACGGCATAGCAGAGGATCGTCCCGCACACCCCCAAGACCAGCAACAGCAGGAAATTCCAGGCTTTCCCCAAACCCTTCCATCCATTCCGCCAGAACAGCCAGGTGATGGCCGCGAGCAACAGACCGAACAGGAATGACCAGATGTCGTTGGATACCGGGGTATGGCTTGGCGTGAAGGGGATCACACTCCGGTCCTGCTCCTGATGGACGATGCGCTGAGCGCCAAGAGGGGCGTATTCTTGGATGGCGTCGCCAAGACGATCTGGCAGGAACATCTGTTCCCACAATGAGATGGGTTGGTCGACTTCCGGCCCTTGGAGATAGTTCAGCATCCAGCTGGTGAAGAACGAATGGCCCAGGTATCGCTCCGCCCAGGAACGGTAGGTCCCTTCCACCGGCTGCGTTTTCGCCCATCGTTGGAAATCCCCGCCGGTCGCGGCGTCGATGATGTCCCTCAGCCGGGTGGCGCAGTTGTCCTTGTAGAAGTGGTACAGGTAGGTGTTGTTCTCTTCCAACGCGTTCCGCTTAAGGAATTCCATGATCTGGTACTTCGCCTGTGGGGGAAGGTCAAGCCGGTACTCGACGACGCTCCGTCCTCCTTCCATTTCCAGTTCCAACCGCCAGTCGGCGTCCGTCGCCCAGATGTTGTACAGCATCCGGCCTCGGATGAAGTTCCAGTAGAAGCCCTTCTGCTGGGTGTCGAACACCCCGTAATCGTACATGACGCCGTGGCCGCCTGGCTGCCATACCACGATGGCGGCATGTCCGAACCAGGAATACAACGGTTTCTCCGGGCCCATGATGATGATGGATATCTCTGTTTTCTCCGCCCAATCCTCAAGCTCTCCGGTCAAGGGAGTAGTGAAATCGTGCCGGGCAAGTTCTTTTTGGCTGTCGAATGGCTGGACGGGGGAAGAGCCGGTAAGGCTCAGCGCCGAGAGGGGGAAGGAGAGGATGGACAGAAGCACCAGCAGACGGAGAGGTTTCATCCGCCTCAGCATAGCACCCCAGGGACGAATGTTCTATACTTGCAAACATGGAACGAAATGTCATCACCCAGGGGATTGTTCTTTCCAGCGTCCGTTCCGGCACGGTGGACCGGACGCTCCGGATCCTCTCTGAGGATCTCGGGGTGATCGACGTGCGCAATTACGGAGCGAGAAAAGCGAACAAAGCGGTAAAGGCGGAAGTCTCCACCGAGGGGACATTCTATCTGTACGTCAACCCAGTCAAGCATTCCTATACGTTGACGGATATTGCCATCCGTTCCATGCATGAGACGCTTCGCCAGGACTTGTCAACGACATACACGGCGTTGTTCTTCTCCGAATTCATCCTGAAGACCAACGGAGGCGACTGGGGGGCGACGTACCAGTTGCTCTCCCAGGCGCTTGGAGCGCTGGAGGATCCTGTCGTCAACAAGGTCCAATGCGTGATCCAGTTCATCTGGGCGATGATCGGCATCCTTGGGCTCCGGCCGGACCTGGACCGGTGTCCGGTCTGCGACTCTCCGTACGGACAAGACGAAATCCTCGGGTTTTCCTGGCAGCTTACTGCCCCTTGTTGCCTGAAATGTGCTACAGTGAAGGACGACATGCTGCTTCCTCCCGGCGCCCGCCGGTATTTGTCCGTCACCGCACCGATGCCCTTTGGCTCGGCGGTGCATGTGGACCTCAACCCTGGGACGCGGGAGCGGATCAAACGGTACATGTTGCGGTACGCCGTCCTGGTGGCGGGCGAACTGAAGACGCTGGATGGCCCGGTCCTCCAGACAATGACGTAGGGATTATTGATAGCAAGGTTGGACATATGCAATGGAAAAAGAGTCCGGTCTCTCCCAAGGAGGTCAGGAATCTGCATGAGCGGTACAACGTGTCCCTGCTCAGCGCGGCGATTCTGGCCAGACGGGGGATTTCCGGCCGTAATGATGTGAAGTTCTTTTTGGAAAATGATCTTTCGTTCCTCCACAATCCGTTCCTGTTTGATGATATGGAAACGGTGGTGGATCGTATCCAGTCGGCGCTTGACGAGAAGGAGAAGATCCGGGTCTTCGGGGACCGGGACGTGGACGGCATCACCAGTACGGCGTTGCTTGTCTCCGAACTCTCGTCGATGGGGGCGGATGTCTCCTATAAATTGCCGGAAGGGGACGAACCGTACGGCATGACCATCGCCGGGGTGGACCAGGCGATGGAGGACGGGGTCACCCTGATCATCACGGTGGACTGCGGCATCTCCAATTTTGATGAGATCGCCCACGCCTCGGAATGTGGCATCGACACGCTGGTGCTGGACCACCACCTTTCCGACGACAAACTGCCTGCCGCCATGGCGATCATCGACCCCAAGGTACAGGGCTCAGGATACCCGTTCGAGCACCTGGCCGCCTGCGGGGTGGTGTCCAAGGTGATCTGGGCCCTGCGTTTCGCACAGACGCCGTTCTACCATGAGAACTGCATTTTGCTGCATGCCCAACCCGGGAACGGGACCGTCCTGATCCAGGCGGTGCGCCTGGAGAATCTGATGGAGATCGACCGGGTGAGGGAAGAGATCAACCCCGGGGTGGTCGACCTTGCTTCCAGCAAGGCGATCCAGTTCCTTACGGGAAACGTTCCGGTGCTGGTGCTGGACAGCCAAATGGAAACCAACCAGCTTCGGGAAGCGTTTGGAAAGAAAGTGGAGATTTCCCTGGTGGATATGCGAGGGGAAATGGAGAAGGCGCTTCCCATGATCAAAGGCAAGAGCCTGTTCACCCTTTCGACGATCAGCCGCACCAGCCGGTACACCGACCATGGTCGGGACGAGATGGAGACGTTGTACAGCCTGTTCGCCTCATACGTGCGCAAACGATGCCCGTCGCTGGACAAAGACTATGAGAAGATCCTTGATCTTGTGGCCATCGGGACGGTGGCCGACCTGATGCCGATGATCGATGAGAACCGTATTCTTGTCCGTCGTGGCATCAAGATGCTGCAGACTTCCTGCCGGCCCTCCCTGGTGCCGCTGATGACGATGCAGAACCTCAACGGAAGAGAGCTGACCAGCCAGAACATTTCCTGGCAGTTGGCTCCGGTCCTCAATTCCGCAGGCCGGATGGGACAGCCCAAGGTCGCCGTAGACATGCTGCTCGCCCCGGACGTCGCGACCGCGGAGACCTACGCCATGCAACTGGAGAACCTGAACAAGCAGCGCCAGAAACTGGGGGAGGACGCGTGGGAGCGGCTCACGCCGCTGGCCAACGAGAGCATGGAGAAAAGCGGTTCGAAGATCGTCGTCATCGAGGATCCCAAGATGGCCCGTGGCATCACCGGCCTGATGGCCAGCCGCCTGCTCAAAAAGTATGGGGTTCCGTCGCTGGTCATCGCCGATGTCGGCGACCGCGTCAGCGCCTCGATCCGTTCTCCGGAAGGATTCAACAGCCGTGATTTCCTCTCCAATTTCGCCGACCTGTTCAGCGATTTCGGCGGACACGCCTGCGCAGGAGGTTTCTCCATGGTGAAGGAGAATCTTCCCGTGCTGCGCAAGCGTATGGAAGACGTGGTTGACCAGATGGACTGCCAGCCGGAAGAAGAGGAGAACCTGTCCATCGATTGTTCGCTGCCCGCCAATTACCTCACTCCGGAAATCATCAAGGAAGTGGAGTTCTTCGAGCCGTATGGGGAACAGAACCCCCAGATCGTCTTCTCCATCGACGGCGCCCACGTGGAAGACCTGATGTACATGAAGAATTCCCATGGAGAGGACCAACATGTGAAGGTGACGCTTCGTTACGGGCAGTACAAATGGCCTGCGGTCTATTGGTTCGCCTCCGCGAAAGTAGGCAAGGAGTTCGACAAAGGGGATACGGTGGACGTGGCGTTCCGCATTTCGCGCAACTACTTCCGCCAGCAGTCCTCGCTGCAGTTGACCGTACTGGACATGAAACGGAGCGAAGGATCATCCATCGCCGCCGCGCTCTCTTGACAGTCGTCGCCGTTTTGATGCATGCTTTCGCTGTTCGAATTCAGACCCAGTGATCGGGAAAGGGGGTGAGAGAAATATGGCATTCGTGAAAGTAGACGAACAGGAGCCTTTGGAAAAGTCGATCAAGCGGTTCAAGCGCATGGTTGAGAAAGAAGGCATCATCCGCGAGTGGAAAAAGCGGGAGTACTACGAAAAGCCCTCCACCATCCTCAACCGGAAGAACAAGGCTAACGCCCGCAAACAGTTGAAGAAAGTGCGCAAAATGCACTCTTCCAAGAGTTATTGAAACCACCACCAGCCTGCAACGGCTGGTGTTTTTTTCTTCTCATCCTCTTCATTGGATTTTCTCCTTAACCTTTTAGAAAACTTCTGTTTTCATAAATTTTACAAATAAAAATTGACAAAATCAGCAATAAAGTCCTATACTTTCCATGGGTGGGGAAATTCCCCTTACCAATCAAATTCCAAAGGAAGGTAACCATGCTGATTCTGTTGTGTGACGCGTTCGACGCTTCAATGCCCAGGAAATTGGAGCGTTTCGGGGAAGTGACCAGCGACATGGCGCGTCTCGGGGAAGCCGAGGTCGTGTTGGTGCGGAGCAAAACGAAATGTACCCGTGAATTCATCGACAAGGCTCCGAAGCTCAAGCTGATCATCCGGGGAGGGGTCGGGATCGACAACATCGACAAGGCGTATGCCGAAAGCAAAGGGATCATCGTGCACAACACCCCGAAGTCCTCAGCGATCGCCGTCGCCGAATTGACGTTCTCCCTGATGCTTTCCGTACCCAACCATCTTCTGCGTTACCACAACGGACTGAAGGAAGGGCAGTGGCTGAAGAAGGAAAAACGGACGGAGCTGTACGGGAAGACGCTCTGCCTGTTCGGAATCGGACACATCGGCAGTGAGGTCGCCCTGCGGGCCAAGGCGTTCGGGATGAACGTCGTCGCCTATGACAGGAACAAAAACAAGACAAGCCCGTATGCGACCATCGTCGCGAGCCCCGAGGTCGCGGTGAAGGATGCTGACTATATTTCGCTGCACATACCACTCACCGATGAGACCCGTGGGATGATCAACAAGACATTGCTGGACCATTGCGAGAAGAAGCCGGTGGTGATCAACACCTGCAGGGCGCTGGTGGTCAACGAGGCGGACATGATCGAGATGCTGCACAGCGGGCAGGTTGCATGGTACTGCACCGATGTCTGGCCGAGTGATCCTCCCGCGGCGGATGACCCGCTGTTGAAGGAAGAGCATGTGACGTTCACTCCGCATGTGGGAGCGAACAGCGAGGAGAACCTGCTGAGGATCGGAAATGAGACGTGTGATTTGCTTGAACAATTTCAGAAGGAGGGAAAAATCTGATGGCACGCAAGAAAATCTTTTTCGCCGGCCCGTCCGTGTTGCCGGTTGAAGTATTGGAACAACTGAGGGACCAGCTGGTCGATTACCAGGGCAAAGGCCTTTCCATGCTGGAAGCCAGCCACCGGGGTGGCATGTTCGAGGAGATGTACGACCAGTGTCTGGCGACGATCCGCGACGTGTACCACATTCCTGAGGATTACGACGTGTACTTCCTGGGAGGCGGCGCGACGCTGCAGTTCACCATGATTCCGATGAACTTCCTCAAACCGGGTACGGTGGCTGATTACCTGAAGAGTGGCACCTGGTCCAATAAAGCGGTTGCCGACGCCCAGAAGCTGGGAAAGGTCAACCTGTATTTTGATGGTACCGAAGGGAAATACACGACGCTCCCCGATCCCAAGACGGTGCGTCCTTCTTCTCCGGCTTCCAGTTATCTGTACCTCTGCTCCAACGAAACGATCGGAGGCATCGAGTGGCAGTCGTTCCCTGAGTATCAGGAGGATGTTCCGATGATCGCCGACATGTCCAGCGATTTCTTCTCCCGCCCAGTTCCTGTGGAGCGTTTCTCCATGATCTACGGTGGTGTCCAGAAGAATCTCGGACCGGCCGGCGCCACGTTGATCATCATGAAGAAGTCACTGCTGGAGCGGCAGAACCCCAACATGACGGCGTACATGGATTACAAACTCCACGCCAAGGACAAGGGGTTGTACAACACGCCACCGGTATTCTCCATCTGGGCGGTGAGTCTGGTGATGGATTGGATCAAGAAGAACGGCGGCGTGGAAGCGATGGAGAAGCGCGCCATTGAGAAGAGCTCGATGGTGTACCAGGTCATCGATTCCAGTCCGTTCTGGAGATGCCCGGTGGACAAGAAGGTCCGCAGCCGGATGAACGTCGTCTTCCGTCTTCCCAGTGAAGAACTGGAGGCGAAATTCGTCGAGGAATCCAAAGCGGCCGGCATGCTTGGACTGAAGGGCCATCGAAGCGTGGGAGGCCTCAGGGCAAGCCTGTACAACGCCTGCCCGAAGGAAGACGTCGTCGCGCTTTGCGAGTTCATGAAGGATTTTGAACGACGGAACGGCTGATAGAGGGAAATGTGCGGCGGATTTCCGCCGCACCTGTCAGCCTGGATGGAGAGAACATGTGAAGGAGGAAAGCCCGCCTCAGAGCGGTGGGCGGAATGCTCATGAAAACAAAAATGGACGATACCAACAAGGCGATCATCCAGCAACTTTCTTCCGATGGAAGGAAAGCCTTTTCCTCAATCAGCGAAGAGCTGGGAATAACGGAAAACACCGTACGCACCCGGGTTTCGAAGCTGGTCGCAGACCAGACGATGCAGATCACCAGTCTGGTGAATCCCGAAGCGCTTCCCGGCTCCCAGGTCGTTTTCATGGGGGTGAAGCTTTCCACGCTGGATCTGGAAAGGAAGGCGAAGGAGTTTTTCAAACTGCGCGGTGTGATGAACGTGGTTGTCGTCACCGGGCGGTATGATTTGATCGTCCAGGTATTGCTTTCCGAAGAGGAAGGTCTGTCCCTGTTGGATTTCTTCAAAAAGGAACTGGACAATATCACGGAGATCGCTGATGTGGAGACGTTCGTGGTGTACCAGTCCCACAATTACTGGATACCGTATATCCTGTAAGAATTCCACGAAAAAATAATAACCATACAAGTTTAGAATAGGAGTGATAATTAACACTATCATTCCTATATTTTTTTTATAATAAACGATATAAGAAACGTATAGGAAAAAGTGCGTCTCAAAAGGAACTGGAGATGTTGTTCGCTGCCGGTTTTTGCCTTGTCGTGCCAGGAAACGTAACCTTTTTGCTCCGCCCGTTGTTTTGGCTGATAGACGAAGGACGGAAACGGATATGACGGAAAACACGGAAAACCGCGACGAAAAGAATTGGTTTGACCGGAAACCCACCCGGTACCTGCTCATCGCGGTGGCGATGGTGCTGGTGCTTGTCGCCGTCTATTTCGGTACCAAGGGCAAGCGTGCCGAGCTTGCCTCGGTGGTTGCCCGTACGGCTTTCTGTTCCCAGACGGTTTCCATCTCCGGTCCGTCACGAGTGTAGACAAGCGCATCCCTTGTGGTGATGCCATATCGTTCCAAACGGAGGAATCCTGATACGCGTCACCGTCGTATACGGACAGAATCATCACGGAAACACCTGGAGCCTGACTCAGTTGCTTCTCTCTCATCTTGTCTTTGATCCCACTGAAATCCAGGAATTCACTTTGACCGGCATCCGGGCGTGTGTGGGATGCCTCTCCTGCATTACGAACGATGAGCGTCTTTGCCCAAACCAGGCGTTCGTCCAACCGATCATCCAGGCGATCGAGCAAGCCGATGTCGTGGTCTTCGCCTCCCCGACGTACTGTTTCGGCATGACCGGTCAGATGAAAGAGTTGTGTGACCATTTCGTCTACCGGTGGATGAGCCATCGCCCCGCCGACATGCGGCGGAAGATCGGGGTGGCGGTCACCACCGCTGCGGGTGGAGGGGCAAAGGCCGCGGCAAAGGAAATCGCCCGTCAGTTCCGGTGGTGGTCGGTCGGGGAGATCCATTTGCTTCCCTTCCTCATCCAGGCGGAGAAGTGGGATGCCATATCATCCAAGCGGAAATTGGGCATCCAGCGTCGGACGGAACGTCTTGCCCGGAGGATCAACCAAACGGCGGGTCACGCCCGTCAGAACATACCGGGCCGTTTCCTGTTTTTTGTGATGGGGTTGATGATGCGTCACAACGATTGGAATCCGGTGGACGCCGCTTGGTGGAAGGAGCGGTATCAAGGGTCCGGGAATCGTTGAGCGACAGCGACCAACGAAGGATATGCCTGGAGAAACACCTGTACGACGGCAGGATCAAACTGTGTTCCTGATCCCTTGAGAATGACCTCTCTGCCTGTCTCAAACGGGCGTGCCGGATGGTAGCTCCGTTTGGCCGTCACGGCATCGAACACATCCGCCACGCTGGTGATCCGCGCGGAAAGGGCGACCTCCCTACCTTTCCTGCCTTGGAGGTATCCCGTCCCATCCCAACGCTCATGATGTTCCCGAGCGATGGTTCTTGCAGAGGCAAGAATGGATCCGTGGACGCCAGAGAGCAACTGGTCCCCGAACGCCACATGTTGCTGGATGATGCGGTATTCTTCCGGAGAAAGAGGGCCTGGCTTGTCCAGAATCTCTGAGGGGATCATCAGCTTGCCGATGTCATGCATCATGGAAGCCACGCGGAGCGTCTCCACGTCACCTTTCCGGAATCCCATCGTACGCGCCAGAACCCGTACATACTCGGAGACGCGTCGTACATGCTGTCCTGTCTGTCCGCTTTTCGACTCAACCATCTGGGCAAGAGAGAAGATCACTTGCTCCTGCGCATCCGTGGCCAACTTCGCCAGGGTGAGGTTGCGTGTGTTTGTACCTATGAGTTCCCGTCGTTTCTTTTCTCCTTCAAACATGCTTCGGAAGAAAAAGAGCATCATGGCGAACATGGAAACGCCGATGATGGCAAGCCAGAGCCGGATGAACCAATGGGGGACGACGGCATTCCCCAGGGCATCATCTGGGAGATACAACGTCCAGTTCAGCACCACGTTCGTACCGATTGCCGTGCCGAGTGCCAGATCCATCCGACGGAACGACAGAGCATCATTGGTATGGTCGCTGAGGGTGATGATGTCGTCGCGAAACAGAAAATACCAGATCAACGCAAAGAGGAAGAACACAGGAACAAACACTTCCGGTCGGGTGGAAACCAACTGGGCGTCGAAATAAATGACCCACAGCATGCCATAGACGAAAAAACAATGTGCCTTGGGTTGACGGACAAGGCGTGCGTACAAAGAGACCGCCCCGTACATCGGAGTGGCGAACACCACCAGCCGAAGCACCAAACCCTGGACCACTTGGGAAAGTTTTGAGGGGGAAATGGCGGAGAAACGGATGACGCGTGAGAGGAGGACCAAAAGGAAGTCGCACCCCAGCATGTACATGAAAGGAGAAATGAAAAGGAGCCCCGTATAATAGGAAAACCCCCGTTGGGGTGCCTTGATGCCAAAACAACGATTGTTGCTGTACAGGAAGAACACGGTCGTCGCGAGCAGCCCGATCAATGTGGAAAGGAGATTGTCTCCCACAAACGTCAGCATGGTTTGATCATATCATGATTGATGCGTCACGGCAATTTTCCTGTACCCATTCCCCAAATCCCCCAACTGTGCTACCATGGCTCGGTTGGAATTACCTATGATCAAACAAAATGAAAAGATTCGAAACATCGCCATCATCGCCCACGTCGACCACGGCAAAACCACGTTGGTTGACGCGCTGTTCCGCCAGAGCGGCATCATCTCCAAAACCGGAGAGGAACGGATCATGGACAGTGGCGATATTGAGCGGGAGCGTGGCATCACCATCAACGCGAAAAACTGCGCCATCCATTACAAAGGGGTGAAGATCAACATCATCGACACTCCGGGACATGCCGATTTCGGCGGGGAGGTGGAGCGAGGATTATCCATGGTGGATGGTGTCGTCCTGTTGGTCGACGCCGCGGAAGGCCCGCTCCCCCAGACGAGATTCGTCCTGGAGAAGGCGCTGGAAAAGCACCTGCCTCCGATCATCGTCATCAATAAGGTCGATCGTCCGGACGCGCAGCCGAAACAGACGCTGGATGCCGTATACGACCTGCTCTTGGAGCTCTCCAACGATGAGAAACTGCTGGACGCTCCGGTGTTCTATGCCATCGGAAAAGCGGGGAAATGCGGGCTGGAACCGGATAAACTGGAAGACAACATGAAGTTGCTGTTCGATTCCATCCTTTCCTATATTCCCGCGCCATCCTATGACGACCAGGAACCGTTCCAGATGTTGGTGTCCGATCTCTCCTACAATGACTTTTTGGGGAGACTTGCCATTGGCAAAGTGATCAACGGCAGCGCGAATACCAATGATCCCTTGGTCTGCATGGTGGAGAGCGGAGCGCGGGAACCATTGCGTGTCACTCGGCTTCAGGCGTATGACGGACCGACATTCCACGAGACGACGGACGTTGAACCGGGAGACATCATCGTGCTTTCCGGCATTGACAACGTCAACATCGGAGACACGATCTGCAACGCCAGTTATCCGAAGGCGTTGCCACGCATCAAGGTGGATGAACCGACGGTTTCGATGTTGTTCTGCAAGAACATCAGTCCGTTGGCAGGCAAGGAAGGAAAGAACGTCACCGTGGCGAAGATCGGCGAGTATCTCCGCAGGGAAGCCCTCCGCAACGTTTCCATCCGTGTGGAACACAACCAGGATGAAACCTACACCGTCAAAGGACGGGGTGAGTTCCAGCTGGCCATCATCGTGGAACAGATGCGCAGGCAGGGATACGAACTCTGTGTCGGACGTCCGAAAGTCCTGTTCCATCAGAATGAGAAAGGAGAAAAGACCGAGCCGATCGAGACGCTGACCATCGACTGCCCGGAAGAGTTCTCCGGTATCGTCATGGACAAACTGTCCAAACGGAAAGCGTTGATGAGCGACATCACCTATAACGGGAAAGGAAGGGTGAAGATCACCTTTGACGTTCCGACCCGTGGGTTGATCGGCTATCATGACGAGTTCCTTACGGATACCCATGGACTGGGGATCATGTACAGCTATTTCAAAGGCTATGGACCGTACCGCGGGGATTTCCCGGAACGGGTCAATGGAAGCCTTGTCTGTGATCGTGATGGAGTTGCCGTGCCGTACGGCATGTGGGAGCTGGAGGATCGTGGCAGATGGTTCATTCTGCCGGGAGATCCCGTGTATGAAGGGGAAGTGGTCGGGGAGCGGAACCGTGACCTTGACTTGAACCTTAATCCAACACGGACAAAGCATCTGACCAACCTTCGTGCCTCCGGGCATGATGACGCCGTCACGTTGACCCCGATCCAACGTCCTACGTTGGAGCAGGCGATCCAGTTCATCAAGGATGATGAGTTGGTTGAAGTGACGCCGCTGTCCATACGGATGTGCAAGAAGATTCTCAACTGCCAGCAACGCAAGATTTTTGAGAACCGTGGGGAAATCCCATCATTCCTGCTCAACGGAAAAAGCTGATTCCGTTTCCATCTCGCTTATTCGCTCCCGGTGCCTGACCATCGGGAGCTTTTTTATCCCCAACAACGCTCTGTTTTCCTGTTGTCTACGCTGTTATCTTTGTAATTGTGTTGATACGTTCTTTATATAATACCTATAAAGGTATATTATAAGAGTAGACAAACAGGTATTTCGTTTGATATCTCAAATGCCAGAAAAAGGACGGGAATCAATTTCGAAAACAGAAAATACCTCATGGTTCCTCTACCCACAGGGGGGAACAGATTCGATGAGGTCCGGTAAAACGCAACAGGAATGAGTATCTCGTGGAAAGGAACAAAAAGAGTGGAAGACATTCTGGGATGTATCCGCATGCAGTCTTCACCAAGGTATCAGATCTTTTCCGTAGACTGCCGAAGATAATCGAATGGCTGAAATGAAACGTCAAACTCCCACGCTGGGGTGAAAATATGGGGAGGGGATGGAGATAGCCATAGGAAGCGTTACGTACCCAAAAAACGTCATCATCGTTCATTGCCATTGCAAGATCGTTTCACATGAGATGCTTACGTAAGGAGAAATAACTTGCCGAGGGAATGATGAATTGTGTCCAAACGGCAGGAACAGAAGTATCACCTGAATCACCAATTCTGCGGTCTGACAGATCATCGGTTCCGTACCCTGAAAAGGTTCTGAAGTTTGTATGATCGGATTACGAAAGATCCAAAAACTTCTCCGATAATCCTCACAAGCGAAGCGTAGGACTTCCTTTCGTTGAAACAGATGAAGGCCTGATTCCGAATCGCATCGCTGAATGGACTATTGCAAACAAGGAATTGCCTCTGTTGCGGGCAGAAAGCTTTCATATCGGAATCAATGGGAAGTGATGTCGAATACACGGATCAACCAGACAGGTTCAGATTGGGAATTACCTCTAAGTTGTATGAGGTATGATAAAATCAAAATATGATAGGTACAAAACCAATATAATATTCATACTGAAAGTAAATCAAACCAACTTATTAGGAATATCAATCTAATACGAGAATTACAGGTGCATGGTCAGAACCCATGACATCCATAGCGATGCTGCTTTCCTTGATATGTTCTTTGTATCGATCGCTGACCAACCAGTAGTCGATCCTCCAACCGATATTGTGCTGGCGTACACCAGGACGGAACGACCACCAGGAATACTGGTCGACGGCATCGGGATGGAGGTATCGGAATGAATCGACGAACCCCGCGTCCAGCAACCGGGAAAAACTCTCCCGTTCCTCGTTGGTGTATCCCGCGTTTCCTTCATTGCTCTTGGGATTCCTGATGTCGATCGGCTGGTGGGCGACGTTCAGGTCCCCACAGATCAAGACAGGTTTTTGTTGGTCAAGTTGAGAGACATATCCGCGGAACGCAGCGTCCCACTCCATGCGCAGGGACAAACGGGTAAGTTCCCGTTGGCTGTTGGGCGTATAGCAGCATACCACGTAGAAATCCGGATACTCGCAGGTGACGGTCCTTCCTTCATTGTCCAGTGGATGGCCAATACCATAGCTGACGGACAACGGGACGCTTCGGGAGAGAATCGCGGTGCCGGAATAGCCTTTTTTCTCCGCGTCATGGAAATACGGATGATAGGATGCGTCCAGCATGTCCAATTGATCGACCTGGAGTTTTGTTTCCTGGATGCAGAACACGTCGGCGCCGCTTTGGGCGAGATATGCGTCAAATCCTTTCTTCCGTACGGCCCTGAGGCCGTTGACATTCCAACTGTACAGTTTCATCAATACAACCTCACACCTTGTTGATCTGCCGCGGCGTACAATGCATCCGGCCATACGGAAGCCTGTACTTCCCCGATATGCGCTTTGTGCAGAAGCAGCATGCAAACTCTGCTCTGTCCGATTCCGCCCCCGATGGTTTGTGGGAAATCTCCACGAAGAAGTCGTTTGTGCCAATAGAGATGCTGGCGTTCCTCACAGCCTTTCAAAGCGAGTTGGCGAAGCAGTGCTTGTTGGTCAACACGGATTCCCATGGAAGAGAGCTCCAGAGAATCACGACGTACCGTATCCCAGACGATGATATCACCGTTCAACCCGACGTACCCGTCATCCGTGGGGGTTGACCAATCATCATAATCCGGAGCGCGTCCTCCGTGTTCCTTGCCATCAGAGAGTTTCGCTCCGATTCCCATCAAGAAAATGGCACCATATTCCTGTGCAAGCTTGTGTTCCCGTTGCTGCGGCGTGAGGTTGGGATATTCCTTCAGCGCGTCTTCCGTATGGATGAACGTGATCTCTTCCGGAAGCGTGGGGAAACAGACGGGATAATTTTCACTTACCAAGAATTCCGTACGCTTGATCGCTTGATAAATTCTTCTGACAATTTCCTTGAGAAATGTGATATTTCTTTGGGAACCATCCATCACCCGTTCCCAATCCCATTGGTCCACGTAAATCGAGTGGATCGCGTCGATGTCGTCATCCGGCCGGATGGCGTTCATGTCGGTGTAGATTCCCGTGTTTGGCTGGAAATGAAGATCAGCCAGTTCCATGCGTTTCCATTTCGCGAGGCTCTGGACGATCTCCATCTGTTTGTCCCCCATGTTCCCCACAGCGAACCGTACCGGACGCTCCACACCGTTCAGATCGTCATTGATGCCGGAATTGCTGGGGACGAACAGCGGGCTGGTGACCCGTGAGAGCCTCAGCTCTCCGGACAGTTCACGCTCGAACGTGTCCTTGACGAATTTGATCGCCCGTTCCGTCTGTTTCGGATCGAGCACCGGTTGGTAATCCTTGGGGAAAAACGTCTTCATGCCAAACAACCTCGCTGTGAAACAAGTGTAGTCATTTTGCCATTGATTGAGAAGTGTGATACCATGGGCGTCATGATCCGCGAATGGATGGTTGATATGGGGGGTGTCCTGACCCTTCACCAAGACAAGGAAATGGAACGGGAAATCCTCTCGTTCTTGGGGGACAGCCATCCATCGTTTGACGCGATCGCCCCGGTCCTCAGCGGCTCGTTGCTTGACCGCATGAGTTGCCGGGAGATCGACGAGGCGACGTATTGGAAAGAGTTTTCCCGTATCAGTGGCATTCCCATTCCTGATCTCAAAGGACGGTCCCTGTGGGGGATGTTTTTCCATCCGGTCATTGACCAGGCGGTCCGTGGTTTGATCATCAGGGCGAAGGCGCGAGGGGTGCGTGTGGTGCTTGCCAGCAATACGGAACCAGCCCACCTGAAGATCCATACGGAACGCGGGGATTATCGGATATTTGACACGCGGTACACTTCCTGCAGGTTGCGTCTGGTAAAACCGGACCTCCGGTTCTTCCAGGAAATACTTCGCAGGGAAGGAAGCCGTCCGGAAGAAACGTTGTTCACCGACGACAGCCAGCGGAACTGTGACGCGGCCGCACGGCTCGGGATCCTCACGTGGCGATACACGGATCCACCTGCTTTGGAAGCTTTGCTTATCAAGCTGGGCGTACTGGAAAATGAACCGGTAACAGAACATACAACATTATATAATGAAAAGAGTTGAATGGTAATGTATCCAAACAAATGGAGGAACATATGACGTTTCCAATGCCTGAGGATTTTTTGTGGGGATGCGCGACGGCAAGCTATCAGATTGAGGGATATCCCGATGGTGAGGGGAAGGAACCAAGCATCTGGGACACCTTCTGCAAACAACCTGGGACGATCCTCAACGGGGATACCGGGGATGTCGCGTGCCAGGGCTATGAGCGGTATCCGGAGGACATCGCCTTGATGGCCTCCCTGGGGTTCAAGGCGTACCGGTTCTCCCTTTCCTGGCCGCGGATCATCTCGTATGGCAAGGTGAACCAGGCGGGGATCGAGCATTACCGGAAGGAATTGGAATGCATCCACCAGCACCATATGAAGGCGTATGTGACGTTGTATCACTGGGATCTTCCCCAGAGCCTGGAGGACAACGGTGGCTGGCTGAACAGGGAGACGGCGTACGCGTTCCAGCGGTACGCCCAGGTGTGCTTCCAGTCGTTCGGGGACCTGGTTGATGGCTGGATTACATTGAACGAGCCATGGTGCGCAGCGTATCTTGGATATGAGATCGGCGTGCATGCTCCTGGCAAGAAAGTCCACGGGTATCCCACCGCTGCGCACATCTTGCTCCTGGCGCATGGCCTGGCGGTGAAAGCGTATCGGGAGACCGGACTGAAGAGTCCGATCGGCATCACGCTGAACCCCGCGGTCACCCGTCCCGCGACCTCTTCCGAACAGGATGGAATCGCCGCGTGGATGGAGATGGTGACACAGACCGACCTGTTCTTGGATCCATTGACCACAGGAACCTATCCCAAGGTGCTCAGCGATCATTTCGGCATGCATTTTCCGGTACAGGACGGGGATATGGAGGTGATCAGCCAGCCGGTTGATTTCCTTGGCATCAATTACTACAGCGAACATGTCATCTCGTATGACGAGAACGCGCCGTATTTGTTCACCGTCGCTCCCAGCTGGCAGGAAGTCACGGACATTGGATGGCCGGTCACCCCGTATGGTTTGCTTCATATCCTCCGGTATTTTGCGAAAAAGGCTCCAGGAGTACCTCTGTACATCACGGAAAATGGAGCCTCCTACGCGACAGGGCCGTCTGAGGATGGCAGGGTGCATGACGTGAAGCGGTGTGATTATCTGAAACGACATCTGGAAATGTGTCACCTCGCCATCGAGGAGCACATTCCATTGCAAGGATATTTCGTATGGTCATTCATGGACAATTTTGAATGGTCGTATGGGTATTCCCAACGCTTTGGAATCGTCTACGTAGATTATCCGACACAGAAACGGATCGTAAAAGACAGCGGATATTTGCTACGGGATTGCATGCATAATCCTATAGAATGGTAGTAATACTCATATTTTATTGATACTGTAACCTGTTTCGGTTTTGTATATAATTTATATTTGTGATATAAGTATTATATAATTATAAATATGGATCCCATTGCTTTTTACTTCGGTTTCAATGTATTTCCATGCGAAGAACACATGGGACATTGAACAGCGCTGCGCGTAGCGTGGAACGATGAAACGTGTTCACTCTGATGAGCCTTGGTGTATCTCACCAAGGCATGGGGTATTGGAGTGCCAAGACCTCACATTCAGGAAATGAATCTTATTCGTGTTCGGAGAGCGAAAACAACGGGAACAAAAGAAGCAAAAGATATGAAGCGTAGGGAGTGAAGCAAAGTGATGGTCGGCATATCTTGTCATTGTAATTTTTTAATGATAAAAGTGTATACATTATTACATGATATTATGTAATACATATTTCCACCAGGGTTGAGTAATGTTGCTGCTTTGGTTGGGGTGATGGTTCATGCAAATTGGGGAACGTGTTTTCATTTGGATCGTGCTGTGAATCATTGGTATATAAAATAACAGAAGAAAATAAGTATTTAATTATGAATACAATATGTAAACAATATCAAATTAATTGTAATAAGGAATTGTAACAAATTAATTAAAAATAGGTACAATATTAGAAAGATATTGAAACAATATATATACCAACATAATGAGTCAGGATGTTGGTGTTCCCGTACAATACACCAAAAGTGAGAAATACAGAAAGGTGAAGTATGATGGTTTCTCTTCGTGAAGAATACAAAGGAATATTGAATCAATATTGAATCAATATTGAAATAATATAGTAACAAATAATATAGATAGTAAAACTATTACATATACATGTAATACAACATAACAACGATATGTAATCAACGTAGACTAAGACGAAAACACTCAATTTGAAAATAATACTTGTAGTGAAATGGTCTCTGGAGTTATACTATAAAGCAATAGGTGTTTTGAAATGAGCAAATCAATCGCGTTTCACCTCCAAAAAGGTGGAGTAGGGAAAACAACCATCTCTGGAACATTAGCCTGCCAGTCAGCTCTGGATGGGTTTGAGACGCTGTTGATTGATGTCGACCCCCAAGGGAAACGCATCTTCTTGGTTTTTGAAGGATGCGCCCAAATATGAACTTGCGGATGTAATACAAGGCAAATGTTTTGCCCAAGAGGCTATCGTACCTCTTGCAATCATTCCGCATTTGTTTATTCTGCCCACATTTGGAATTGGGGGTTCGTTGAAGAACTATTCGGAAACGAAATTAGCCGAGGAACCATATGTTCTTCAGGATTTGATTACGGAATTACAGAAAACATATGAACATATCATTCTGGATCTCTCCCCTGGATTAGGAAGGCTCGAGCGTTCTGCTTTGATCGCGGTAGATGAGGTCATCACACCAATGACTCCGGAAGTGTTCAGTCTGGATGGTTTGGAAATATTCATCAATGAACTGAACCGTTTCAAAAAGAATCTTCGTTCAAACGTCAAGCATTCACGGATCGTCATCAACTCATTTGACGAACGAATCCGTCAACATAGAGATATTTATGACGCTGCCTGCAAAGGCACGTATACGGTATACAAAATTCCAGTCGATCCACTGTTCCGAAAGGCGCAGGAAGCATCGATGCCACCGCAACTCTTCAAGTCCCATGGAAAAGGTTTGAAGCCAAAGACGGTGGAAGCGATCAAAGCGTTGGATTCAGCAATTTGGAGATAGGGGGAGAGCATATGGCGTTGAAACGAAACATTGAAGCGGAAGAAGCTGCAGCGACAGAAAGTATCAGTGGGCAAAAAGCGAAACAATTGTTTTCCCGAAAGGAGAACAAAATCCTCACCACCTTCTCCATAGAACCATCCTTCAAATCGGAATTGGAAGAAATGTTCTCCGATATGGGGTTAGGATGGGCGGCAGGTATTCGTTTCGCATTAAAGGAATTCTATAAAAAGCATGCTGATGAAGCATGAAAAGAATATTATTTCCCATTAAGTAAAATATTAAAATTATATTAAAGTAATATAAAAATAGGGAAGAGATTATCTCTTTCCTATTTTTAATTGTCTAAAGAGATGTAAGAACAATTAATAAACATATAATAACAATATAAGAAAGCTTTAAATAAAATATAAGAACAATATTGTAAAAAATAGAATAAAAATGGGTGATTGCAAACGAGTGGTGACAATCGGTGAGAAACCCGTATAATGTGATGCGAGAGTTTCCAAGGCAAGATGTAGCGAGCGTGGTGGCCCAATACGTTTTGCCAAGGAAACGCTCAATAGAGGCCACCACCTTGAAGAAGCATAATCACATGAAGTCCAGGAAGGCGACTCCCTGGGACGGGATGACGGACCTGACTCCCACAGAGGAATACATCAGGGACCATCATCAGGAACACTACCGGATTCATCACCAGACGTTGGGTGAGGACATGGAATCGTCGCTGTTGAACAGCCGGAAGCCGGAACGCTGCAGTTACTGCGGGTCCAAGGATTTCATCCGTTTCGGTCACAACGCAAGCGGTGTCCAAGTCTATCGTTGCCGTTCCTGCGGCCGCAGGTTCACGGTGCTGACGGGGACGATCTTCGACTCGCACAAGATTCCCATCAGCGAATGGATTGAGTTCCTCTACAACCTGTTCTCGTTCGTCAGCCTTACCGCCGACTCCTGGAACAACAAGAATGCTTTCACCACATCGAAATACTGGCTCGAGAAGGTGTTCCTCCTCGTCGGGGAGTACCAGAAGGGCATCAAGCTGAAGGGTGATGTGGTTCTGGACGAGACCTTCTATCCCGTAAGGTCAGAGGAAACCGTCTGGAAAGACGGGAAGAAGCTCCGGGGCCTTTCCGTCAACCAGATATGCATCGGCGTCGCCTGCGACAACGAGCATGTGTTCTGCGTCCTGGAGGGCAAAGGGAAGCCGTCACAGGGAAAGACGTGGTCGGCTTTCAAGGACCATATCGAGAATGGTTCCGTGCTCATCCACGACAAGGAAAACGCCCACAAGACGCTTGTTTCCGGCCTTGGTCTCACCAGCATGTCCTACGATGCGAGGGAGATCAAGAAACTGGATGACCGGGACAATCCTCCGGAACGGGTGAACAGGATACACTTTCTCCTGAAAAGGTTCTTCATGGCGCACTCGAGTTTCAAGAGGGAATACATCGGCGGGTTCATCGACCTGTTCTCTTTCGTGATGAATCCACCGTCGGAAAAGCTGGAAAAGGTCAAGGTTCTGCTCGATTTGGGATTGACCCACGCCCAAATACTCCGATTTCGTGATGATTTTCTTGAAATCAAGCATTCAGATTGAGTTTTTCACCACTCGTTTGCAAGTACCCATTGTAGAATAAATATTCTGTATCAACTGGTACGCTTTCACCATTACCTTTCCGTCTCATCTGAGGTATAGTACTGATGATGGATCAAGAACGATGGTGGCAACGATGCGTATCCTATGAAATCTTTCCGAGAAGTTTTCAGGATACGAACGGTAACGGAATTGGCGACATACCTGGCATCATCATGCGGCTTCCCTACCTGAAGAAACTCGGTGTAGGATGCTTGTGGATTGCTTCCATTTTCTTTGCAAATGATTTCTTGGGCGAAGAAGTGATGGATTATCGTGCCGTAGATCCTGTGCTCGGTTCGATGAGTGATGTTGATGCCTTGATCGCCGAAGCACATCGTCTTTCTATCAACGTAGTGCTGGAAATGCCGATCGGGCATACAAGCGCGCGCCATGCGTGGTTTCTGGAAAGCAGGAAGGGCGGATCTTCCAATCCATACCAGGATTTCTATCTCTGGACGGACACCACGTGCAACTGGGTGACGATCAAATCAGATGGCGCGTTGACATGGGATTCTTCCCGCAACGCGGCATTTGTCCACACGTACGGGGAAAATCTGCCGGATCTCAACTGGAGAGACGAGCATGTGGTCAAAGCCATGTACGACCAGTGTCGATTCTGGCTGGAGAAGGGTGTTGATGGTCTGGAGTTCCATGATGTGAACACCATCATCAAGGACGAGACATTCCGTGACAACCCCTCTCTGTCGATGTTGTTGCATCCACGGTCGTATGAACGGCAATTGCACGTCTTTGACCGTAACCGACCGGAATCCCATCGGGAACTCAGACGGTTGCATGCCATGGTGGGGGAATGTGACAATCGCTTGATGGCAGGCGACATCCTGCAGGAGAAGGCGGGAGAACCGGAAATCGCCGCTTCCTACGTGGGAGACCAGCTGGACATCACGTTTGATGATGCCTTGATGCGTCTTCCGTTCCGAGCTTCTGCGTGGAGATGGTGCGCACAGCGGTGGTACCAGGCCGTCGGTGAGAACGGCTGGCCCGCGTGGCGAATGGAGTCAGGAAAGGACGGCAGGATCGTTGACCGATGGAAAGGGAAGGATGGCAGGGCGCGCATCGCTGCGATGTTCCTGCTTACCCAGAAAGGGATGCCGTTGTTGTATTACGGCCAGGAGATCGGACTTTGCTCCAAAGCCAAGGAAACAAAGGAAGGAAAGGTTCCCACCGTTTCCTGGCGGCCAATGGTTTGGACGGATCAGGAAGGACATGGCTTCACCACGGGAACGCCATGGCTTCCCTGGGGGAATGCCGCATCGTCCGTCGCCCATGGGGAAACGGATGCGGATTCCTTGTTTTCGTTGTACAGGCGTCTGATTGCGCTTCGCAACGAGGATTCCGTGCTGCAGGCTGGCACGATCCACTTTCTGGACAGCGGCCGGCATGGCGTTCTTGCCTACTGCCGTCAGCTCGGTGAGGAAAAACGGATCATTCTGCTGAACTTCCGCTCCCGCCACAGCGAGGTGCGTACCGACGCCCATACCATAATGCTTTCCACCTCATCAATGCCGACCTGGGTGAGGGGAAAGCTGGTCCTCGGTCCGTACCAAGGCGTAATTCTCAAAGCCTGAACAGGAGATCATCGTATCCGGGATACGGCCAAAGCTGTTTGTCCGTGATGTTCTCCAACGCGTCCACCGTACCACGAAGCGCTTCCATACGGGGGCGTACCTCGTCACGGAACGCTGTAGCCTGGGCGAGGGGATCATCCTTCCGCACTTGGGCTTTCGCGATACCGATGTGCAACCGCTCACCTTGGGTGATGGCCCGTTCCAACAGTTCGTTCTTCTGTTTCAGCAGCGCCATCTGCGCGGTCACATCCAAACCCTGTGCTTTCTGCGCTGACAGACTGACGGCGCTCTGGCGGATATCCTTGGTGACGGCCGGGATGATTGATTTCCGTATCATTTCCAGCATGACGGATGCTTCAATGTTCACCTGTTTGCTGAACGTGTCCAGATACAGTTCCTCGCGGGAGACGACCTCTTCTCGGGTGAATACCTTTTGCCGTTCAAACAGCGCGATGGAGGTTTCGCTGACCATTTCCGGAAGCGCGCTGACCGTGTCTTTGCGTTCCGGCAATCCTCTTCTGGCCGCTTCCTTGGCCCATTCCGGTCCATATCCGTTGCCATTGAAGATGATTCGCTTGTGGGCGCGGTAGAAGTCCCTGATGATGGCATGGCTTTCCGCCAGTTTGTCTTCAGCCTTCTCCAGACGATCGGCAACCTCCTGGAGCACGTCAGCCATGGCGGTGTTGATGAAGATGTTCGGACTGCTCATCGACTGGGAGGAACCGACCATCCGGAATTCAAACTTGTTGCCGGTGAACGCCATCGGACTGGTGCGGTTCCGGTCGGTGAGATCCTTGGGAAATTGAGGAATCATCGGGATACCCAGCTTGACGCACTGTCCATCCTGCTGTTTGCAGGGTTTGCCTTCGGCGATTCCCTCCAGAATATCGGTCAGTTGCTGGCCGAGGAACACGCTGATCACCGCAGGCGGCGCTTCCAAACCGCCCAGACGGAAATCATTGCCCGCCGTGGCCGCGCCAGCGCGGATCAACGGGGCATATTCGTCCACCGCCTTGAGAAAGGAGGTGATCATCAGCAGGAACAGGATGTTCTCTTCCGATTTGGAACCGGGAGAGAGCAGGTTGGTCCCATCGTCGGTGGACAGGGACCAATTGTCATGCTTGCCCGATCCATTGACGCCGGAAAACGGTTTTTCATGAAGCAACGCCACCATTCCGTGGCGGAGCGCCACGCTTTGCAGCACTTCCATCAACACTTGGTTGTGATCGGTTGCGATGTTGGCGGCGTCGTACACCACGGCGATCTCAAACTGGTTGGGAGCGGCTTCCATGTGCTGTGTCTTGCTGGAAATGCCAAGTTTCCAAAGGACGTGGTCCAGTTCCGCCATGAAATTGCCCACTTTGTCGTTGATCTGCCCGTAATAATGGTCGTCCAGTTCCTGGCCTTTCGCGGCGAATGAGCCAAGCACCGTCCGTCCGGTCAGCCTCAGGTCGGGACGTTGGTCATAGGAATCCTTGTTCACCAGAAAGTATTCCTGTTCAGGGCCGATGTTGACCGTCACCCGTTTGGCTGGTTTTCCCAACAGGCCCAATACCCTGAGTGTCTGTTTCTCCAGCGCCGCGGTGGAACGGAGGAGCGGTACCTTCTTGTCCAATGCTTCACCGTTGTACGAAAAGAACGCCGTCGGGATGTACAGGATCCGTTGCCCTCCGGTTTCCTTGATGAACGCCGGTGAGGAAGTGTCCCAGGCGGTGTATCCTCTCGCCTCAAAGGTGGTGCGAAGCCCGCCGTTGGGGAACGATGAAGCGTCGCTTTCCCCTCGGATCAACTCTTTTCCGGAAAATTCCAGGAGCACTTTGCCCGAGCGGGTCGGGGTGATGAAACTGTCATGCTTCTCCGCCGTGAGACCCGTCAACGGCTGGAACCAATGGCAGTAGTGGGTGGCGCCTTTCTTCAGGGCCCATTCCTTCATCGCGCCGGCCACATGGTCGGCCAGCTCCGGAGTGAGTTCCCCGCGTCCCCGTTGGACTTCCTTCAGTTGCCTGATCGTTGTTTCCGAAAGGAAACGGGCCATCTCCGGCTCGGTGAAACAATCACAGCCGTACAGATCGGATACGGCTGTCTTCGCGTAATCGACTTCGAACATGAGGCTTCTCCTTTTCGCACATGATGAACCTGGGTATGAGGAGAACATACCCTGTTGACCGACACTTTGCAAGCGAGGAGGGTGGGGCTCATCCCCCGAACATTGCAAGCATTTTCTTCAGTTTTTCGTCAAATTCATCACCAGAGAGCTGCCGGTCAGGATCTTCCTCATCAAACAGGCTCTGGGGGATTTCCTGAAGAAACCGGGAGGGTACGCAATCCACTTCCTTGCCGTTCTTGTCCCGCTTCTGGCAGGAGGAGATGATCAGGTTGCGTTTCGCCCGGGTGATGGCTACATAGAACAGGCGGCGTTCCTCGTCGATGTTCCGGGGATCCTCCTCCAGCGCTTTTCCGCTGGGAACGTACGGCTCTTCCACGGCGGCGAGAAACACGGTATGGAACTCAAGCCCCTTGGCGGCGTGCATCGTCATCAACGAAACCTTTCCCATCGTCTGTTCGTCATCATCGCCGCTATCCAGGGAAATTTGAGACAGGAACATGCCGATGGGGGCTCCCGGGTGTTGCTGTTCGAAACGGGTCAGCTTTTTGATGAAGATCAAAATGCCGTTCATCTGGTAGGAGACCAGCTTTTCGTTTTCCGGATGCTGGTCCATCAGATATTCCTTGTACCCGATCTCATCGACCAGCATCCGGAGCGCCTCCCCTTTGCCGCGTGGTTCAGCGAACGTTCCCGTATAGGCGTCCAAGAGTTCGGTGAAGCGGGAAAGCGTTTTTTTCACCGACGGGGAGATGGAAACGTCTTCCGTGACGGCGCATCGACGGATGGCGTCGATCAACGGGCAATCAAACGTGTCGGCGACGGTACGGATTTTTTCGAGCGTCACCCGTCCAATGCCCCGTGGCGGCGTGTTGATGATCCTCAGCAGGTTGATGTCATCTTCCGGATTTGCGGCGCATTTCAGGTAGGAGAGGACGTCCCGCACTTCCTTGCGGTCCAGCAGGTTGGGCCCGCCGGTCACGTTGACCGGGATGTTCTCCGTCTCCAGTTTGTCCCCGATGGGGGAGAGCAGCCGGTTGGTCCGCACCAGAATGGCGAAATCATCGTAGGTCAGACGGGGGTCCTTCGCCATTTCGTCCCGGATGGTGTCACAGATCTCCTGAGCCTCGAAGTCCCCATCCAATGGATGGACGATCCGAATGGTCGAGCCTCGTTCGTTGTCTGTCCAGAGTTTCTTGTCCTTGCGATCCTTGTTGTGGACGATCAAATCATTGGCGGCTTCCAGGATGATGCCGCTGGAGCGGTAGTTCTCCTCCAGCTTGATCTCTTTCCGTTCGGGAAATTCCTGCTCGAACAACAGAAGGTTCTGGTAGTTGGCGCCTCTCCAGCTGTAGATGCTCTGGTCGTCATCCCCCACGACGCAGAGGTTCCTGCTCTCTTTGGCCAGGGCGGAAACCATCCGGTACTGGCAGAGGGAAGTGTCCTGGAACTCATCCACAAGAATGTAGCGGAATCGTTCCCTGAGGGCTTTCAGAACGTCCGGACGACGCTCGAACAGAACCAACGGCAGGGTGATCAAATCATCGAAGTCCACGGCGTTGTACGCTTTGAGCAGTTTGCCGTACTCCTGGTACAACGCCCCGGTTTTCCCTTGGGCGGGGGCAGTCCGCTTGGTCTTGATGTCGGAGAACAGATGGGAAAGGTCGTACAGATCGTACGTGTCCGGATCATCATCCGCCTCGACGATCATCTCGCGGATCAACGCGAGCTTGTCACTGGTGTCGTAGATGGTGAAATTGTTCTTGTATCCCAAAAACTGGATGTACTGTTTCAGTACGCCCATGCCGAAGCTGTGGAACGTGGTGGTGGTCAGGTGCTGGAGCGGGCTTTCCGTAAGCGATCGCACCCGTTCCCCCATCTCCCGCGCGGCCTTGTTGGTGAAGGTCAACGCCAGAATGGCGGATTCCGGGATGCCGTGCTGCAGGAGGTTTGCGATCCGATAGGTGAGCATCCGGGTTTTGCCGCTGCCGGCTCCTGCAATGACGAGGAGCGGGCCATCGATCTGGGATGCGGCCTTGCACTGCTCGCCGTTCAGTTCTGTGGAGAGATCAAAGGTTCGCATGTCAGACGCGCTTGATGAAGATGGAGCCGACGCTCCGGCCACCCAGACAGATGGCGATGACGACGGCGCCGGCGATGCAGACGCCCAACGCGATGTATTTCTGCGCTTTGCGCTTTTCCAGTCCCAAGACCCACGCGGCGACGGTACCCGTCCACGCGCCGGTAATCGGAAGAGGAATGGCGACGAAGAACAGCAATCCCAGGTATCCGTATTTCGTCACCTTGGGCGCGACTTTCAGCTGGGCTTTGACCAAGAACCGATCGAACCAACGATGGTAGGCGGGAATCTTGCACAGGGTGTTGTTGACGGTTTCCAGGAACCACCATGCCAGGAGCGTGACCAACGCGTTGGCCAGCACGCATACCGGGGTGATGACGTACCAATCGATCCCGTTGAAATATCCATAGGGTATCCCGCCGCGCAGTTCGCTGATCGGGATAAAAGACAACAAGACGCTCCAGAACAATGTTCGCGTATCCATCCTTATGATTCCTTGATGGTGATCGCGTTCGCCGGGCACACCTCGTGGCAACAGTAACAACGGACGCAGACTCGCGTGTCGATTACAATCCGTTTGCCGTCGGTTGTCAAGGCGTGTGCGGGACAGATACGGATGCATTTCTTGCAGAGAATACAATTGGGGGAACCGAATTGTGGGGCCGGGGCGTTCCACACGAATGGCGTGGCGGTGGAACGGTCGGGTGAGGAACGGAATGAGCAGATTACGGAACAGATGGCTTCCGTCCTGTTGAGGGACACATTCAAAATCCGTGATGACCAGATCCTTTGCATCCAGCGCGGGGTAGGTGGGCTTTTCCCCCAGATGATGTTCCAGACCCGAGGCGATGATCGGGATGGTAAGGGGGTCATAGCCCATGATCGTCGCTTCCGCCCAATCCAGGGCGATGACATCCGAAGAGCCCAACAGAAGCCCGACATGCCGGGGATTTCCGTTGGCCGGACCTTCCCCTTCCATGCCGACGACGGCGTCCATGATGGCGAACGCCGGCTTGGCGACGGCGTTGATGCCGACGATCAGGTCGGCGAAGCGTCGGCGGGAGGTGCATTTCACATGACAGGCGCTCTTATGGAGCGATGGAACCAAACCAAATTGGTTTTTCGCCGCTCCAGTGACGTACATCAGGCGGTGGGTCTTGAACTTGGGGAGGGAGATCAACACGTCGGCCGTCTCCAACGCCCGTGTCAATGGCAGGCTGATGTGCCGGGTGTACGGGATTGGGTGGACGATGGGGTCCTTGGTGAAATCAACCCAGCTCACGCCTTCCGCCTCGCATACATCGGCGATGCCAGAAGCGCGGGGGACAAATCCCGCCCCCTGCAGTCCCGGTGAATCCCCCACCAGGATTTCTTTCGCTCCCTGGCGCTTCAGCAGATGAATGACGGCACGGAGTACCGCCGGATTGGTGGTGATGGCCGAGGAAGCTTTTGCGTCAGAGAGAATGTTTGGTTTGAGCAACACGATTTTGTCCCGTACCACGGGAAACGAGGGATCCCCAGCAACCTGTTGAATCGCCTTCTCCAACGGCTCGGCGTCATACGTCGGGCAGGATACAATAGTGACGGTGCTCATGATTCCCTCCTGATCATACAGACATACATCGGGCCTCTTCCTTCCGCCGTATCCGGCAGAATGATGCTCCCAAAGGAACGCGCCTCTCCCTGGGGGAGGCGGGTGGGAAGCAAGGAAAATCTGCCTTTTCTTCGTTCCGAGAGCTTTTGGATGACCATCTCATCCTCTTCCGGGGTGATGGCGCAGGTGCTGTACAGGATCACCCCTCCGACCTTCACTGCTTCAAGGGCGGAGCACAGCATGGCGAACTGCCCGATGGCAAGCCGTTTGGGACGGGAAGGCGACCACTGGGACAGCGCCGAAGGACTGGTCAGGACGTGCCGCTCACTGGAGCAGGGGGCGTCAAGCAGAATGGCGTCGAACGCTTCCTGTTGGTGTATTCCCCATTGGGCTGCATCATATCCGGTGACAGTGACGGCGTTCTGCCACGGAGCCGGCAGATGATCCTTGATGACGGACAGGAGACGGTTCCGGCGATCGGCGGAGCGGTCGTTGCTGACAAGGCGTCCGGTTCCCCTGAGCTGGGAAGCGATGACCAGTGTCTTTCCTCCAGGAGCCGCGCACATGTCAAGGACTTGGTCCCCTTCGTGTACCGGGAGGAGGCGCGCGGCCCAAAGGGAGGCTTCATCCAGGAAATACGGGGTGGTCAATCCATCGGTGAACGCGATGGGAGATCGCTCCTTGCCAAGAGCAGCGCAGAGAGCATCCCACCGTTGGCCGAAAACCCCACGGTAGTAGGTGTCGAATTGTTCCGCTCCGGAAGGCTTTGCGTGTTTTCCCATAGGGGAAAATGTACCTTCTTTGTCCGAGGATGAAAAGAGGATTACAGGATATGGTCCAGAAAACTCTTCGTCCGTTCGTTGGTTGGATGGGTGAACAGCTCGTCCGGCGTCCCCGTCTCGATGATCTCTCCGTTGTCCATGAACACCACCTTGTCGGCGGCGGCCCGGGCGAACCCCATCTCATGGGTGACCAGGAGCATCGTCATGCCGCTCTTGGCCAGATCCAGCATGACATCCAGCACTTCCTTGATCATCTCGGGATCCAACGCGGAGGTCGGTTCATCGAACAGCATCGCCTGTGGCTGCATCGCCAAGGCCCTGGCGATGGCGACTCGTTGCTGCTGTCCGCCGGAAAGCTGGTTGGGGAAGGCATTGGCCTTGTCTTCCAAACCCACCTGCTTGAGCAGTTTCATCCCCAGTTCCTTCGCCTCCGCATCCCCCATTTTCTTCACTTTGATCGGGGAGAGGGTGATGTTGTCCATCACGGACAGATGGGGGAACAGGTTGAAGCTCTGGAACACCATGCCCACTTCCTCCCGGATCTTGCGGATGTCGGTGGAAGGGCTGGTCACATCATCCTTGTCGATGAAGATGTGACCGCTCGTGGGAATCTCCAGCTTGTTGATCGACCGGAGCAACGTTGATTTGCCAGAGCCGGACGGCCCGATGATGACGACAACCTCTCCGTTCTCCACGGTGAGGGATGCGTCCCGTACCGCATGGATGGTTTTTCCTCTGCCGGTGGAGTAGTCCTTGCAAAGATCCTTGATGACGATTCTAGCCATTTTCGTGCAGCCTTTCCTCGAGCATTCCCACGAGGCGGGAGAGGATCAACGTGATGATCAGATAGATCAACGCGACGATCAACATCGTCTCCAGGGAAAGGAACGTGCGGGAAATGTACTCCCGGCCTTTGCGCAGGATGTCCGCCAACGCAATGGTGGAAACCAACGAGGAATCCTTCAACATGGAGATGAACTCGTTGCCGATGGCCGGCAACACTACTTTTACGGTCTGGGGAAGCACCACGTAGCGGAACGCCTGCGCCCTGGTCATGCCCAACGCGATGGCGGCTTCCATCTGCCCTTTCGGGGTGGCCTGGATACCGGCGCGGATGATTTCGCCCATGTAGGCGCCGAAACAGATGGAAAGCGCCGCAACGGCGGCGACCATTCCTTCCACTTTGAAGAACCGTCCCATGGCGTAGTAGATGAAGATGATCTGTACCAGAAGCGGGATGCCGCGGATCAACTCCACGTATACGCCGCTGATCATGTTGACCCACCGGTGTTTGGAGACGGCGCCCAGCCCGGTGATCGTACCGATGATCACGGTGAAGATCATGGCGAAGATGGTGGCTTCGAAGGTCACCGGTGCGCCTTTGATACACACCAGGAAGATATCCCGGTACGGTTTCGGTTTGAGGAACACCAACCCAAGGAGGAGGAGCAACGCCCCAAAGAACGTCAACCTCCACGCGTTCAGCACATGATTGTCATCCTTGCGGGGTATCAACACCCCGTCCGTCATCTGGATGGTCACGTTCTTTTTCTTCGGTGAGGTCGGATCAATCGAAACCATCTGGTCTTTGCGCAGAGCACGTTTCTCCACGTCTTGCAGTTCAGTATCCATATGCGCCTTTCATACGATTAGATAGGGTAAATCTTCCTGTTTCATGCAAAGCCTGTCAAGCTGTATGCATATTTATTCCGTGAAAAACAAAAAGAGGGCCGTCTCCGGCCCTCCGTATCTTCCCTCATCCGGTTACAGGATGTTCCATTTCTTGCTCAGCGTATCCAGCGTGCCATCCTTCTGCATCTGGGCGATGGCGTCGTTGACGATCTTCAGCAAGGCGCTGTCGCCTTTCTTGATGGCGATGGCGATCGGCTCCCCGATGTCGCTCGCTTTGCCGGTGACGATCATCTTGCCCTTGTAGTTCGGGTTGGAAAGCACATAGTCGCTGGCGATGATGCTGTCACAGACAACGGCATCCAGGTTTCCGTTCAGGAGGTCCTCCACGGCCAGTCCGATGGAGTCATATCCCTTGACGTCGATGTTCAGCGTGGGGTCCGCCGCGTCCTGATCCTTCAGATACAGGTCTCCCGTGGTCCCCATCTGGGTCCCGACGGTTTTGCCGGCAAGACTCTTCAGATCCTTCAGCTCAGGATGGTCCACCGGCGCGATGATCGCCTGGGTGATCGTCATGAACGGGGTGGAGAAATCCATCGTGGCTTTCCTCTCTTCCGTCACCGAAACGCCGGAAGCAACCGCGTCGTACGCGCCGTTGGCAAGGCCCGCGAAGATGCCGTCCCACGCGACGTTCCGGTAGGTGATCTTCTTGCCGGAAATCTTTTCGATCTCCTTCAGCATATCGACCTCGAATCCTACGACATCTCCCTTCTCATCCACAAATTCCAACGGCGGCCATTCGGCGTTCCCCGCGAACACATAGCTGTCTTTTTCCGTGCCGACCGCTTCTTTCTGCCCTTGGGCGAACGCAAACGAGCCGACAACCATCAGCATTATCAAAAGTACGATTCCTGTTTTTTTCATCATTCCTCACCTCGAATTACCAGAGATTATGCATATATATGCAATCTATGTCAACTAATCGAGCATAATTATACAGTAATAATTCTGATATTTTTTGAATAATTCGTTTTGAGGAGGAAAGAAATCAAAAAAAACGCTTCCCCGGAGGGAAGCGCGTTGCATACAAACCCAATTGGTTACAGGATGTTCCATTTCTGCTTCAACGCGGCGAGGGAGCCATCTTTCTCCATGGCTGCCAAGCCTTGGTTGACCAGGTTGAGCAACTCGGTGTTGCCTTTCTTGACGGCAATGGCGATGTCCTCCTGGGTGAACGGCTCACCGGCCAACAGCAGTCTGCCTTTGTAGTTCTCGTTGGAGAGCACGAAGTCGCTGGCGATCAAGGAGTCACAGACGCACGCCTCAAGGTTGCCGTTCAGCATGTCTTCGATGGCAAGCCCGATGTCATCGTACTGTTTGGGGACGACCGGGTAGTCGGCCAGGGCGAAATCGCCGGTGGTGCCGATCTGCACGCCGATCTTCTTTCCGGAGAGATCGTTGATCGATGCGTACTTGTCCTTGTCCGCCGCGCGGATGATCACCACCTGTCCATTGGACAGGATCGGCGTGGAGAAATCCATTGTCTGCTTGCGCTCTTCCGTCACGGTGACGCCGGAGGAGACACCGTCATACGCGCCGTTGGCAAGACCTGCGAAAATGGTGTCCCATGGGATGTTCTTCACCGTCATGGTGACGCCGACTTCCTTTCCGATGGCCGGCATCAACTCGACTTCAAATCCCGTCAGGTTGCCTTTCTCATCAATGAACTCAAGCGGAGGCCAGGTCGCGTCAGCGGCGAACACATAGCTCTTCGCTTCCGATGGCGCGCTCTCCTTCGCCCCACCGGCGAAGACCACACCACACGCCAAAACACAAAGCAACACAATCCATACTTTTTTCATCTTTTACCTCTGATGATTTGGAATTACTTGAAGAAATAGGTGATCAGGAAACCCACCACCGCGCCAAAGACGGCGCCTCCGAACACCTGGGGGAACGAATGACCCAGCATCGTCTTCAAATGCTCCTGGGTGAACCTCCCGTCCTTGTGGATGTCCGAAAGGATGGAGCTCCATTCGTTGATCACTTCAGCCTGCTTTCCCGCGGCCCGGCGGATTCCCATGGCATCATGGATCGTGATGGCGCCGAAACAGCAGGCGATGGCGAATTCCACCGTACCGCATCCTATGGTCATGCCAATGGAAACAATCAGGGCAACCACTCCCGCCGTATGGCTGGAAGGCATTCCGCCGGTGGAGAAGGCTGCGTGGGGATTCCACGATCGCTCCAACGCAAGCGTGATGAACGGCTTGAGAAATTGCGCGCCAAAGAACGCAAGGAAAGCGGACCACAACGGCGCATTGCCCAGGATGTCATTGTTCATGGCTCCAATGTATCTTGTTTGGCTTCGCTAGACAAGAGCGCTCCACTCGTGTATACCTTCCTTTGCCATGCAAACAAAGAGCGATACATTGCAGTCCTGGGTATTGAATTCGGCGAGTTTTTTCGCCAACACCGCCATCTCCATGATGGCGCTTTCGTTGGTCTATTACCTTCGTTCCGTCTTCTTGCTCACCCCCTCGCAGATCGGCGTGGGGACCAGCGTCAGCACGTTCAGCTATCTGATCGGCTGCCTCTGCCTGGCACGTCTGGTCAGCGCGATGAAACCCCGGTACGCCGTGGCGTTGGCGCTGGTTGGCATGGGTTCTTCCCTGCTGTTGTTTGTCCGCGCCCACCTGTTATGGGTGGCATATCTCGGATTGGCGTTGTATGGCGTGTTCATGAGTATGCTCTGGCCTTCCATCGAGGCCTGGTTCTCCCGAGGAAAAGAAGGGGAGGCGTTGAACAAGGCGTCCAACAGCTTCAACTTCTCCTGGAGCTTTGCCGCCGGGGTGTCGACGTTGTTCGCAGGCATGTTGGTGGAAGTCTCCGTGACGCTTGCGTTCTGGGTGGGCATCGCCATGCTTTTCGGGCTGGCCGCGTATGTCAGCCTGTTCGCCCATTTTGTGCCCGGCATGCGCGCCCTTCCCAGTGAGAATGTCTCCCGACAGGAGACGGTCCAGGAGGACCACAGCACGCCGCTGCGGTTTTTCTGCTGGGCAGGCATCGTTCTGGTGTACACCGGCATGAGCGTCGTGCAGAACATTTTTCCTCTGTACGCCCAGGATGAGCTGGGCATCAGCGAGTCGATGACCGGCCTGTTGCTGTTGATCCGAGGTGTCGCTACCTGTTTCACCTTCGTCTTCCTGGCGAAAACCCATTTCTGGCAGTTCAGCAGGAAAACCATTTTGTTTTCCCAATTGGGATTTGCGTTGGTCTGTTTCTGGGGCGCGATGATCCGCTCGGCTTTGGTGTTCGGCCTCTGTTTCCTTGCCTTTGGCGTGGTGTTCGCCTTCGGCTACTCGCTGTCCATGTTCCATGGGGTTGCCGGTTGCCAGAAGCGTGCCCGACGGATGGCCATCCACGAGATTCTGCTGACGGTGGGGCAGATCACCGGTTCGGTGGCCGGCGGCGCCATCTACCAATACCAGAGCTTCTCACGGATCCTCTCCGTATACGGCGCCATCGCGCTGGTGGCCGTCTGCGTCGAATCGTTCATCCGGACCGATTCCCCCAAGCGAGGCTAGGCAGGGAAGAAGGTTTCACGTACAATCTCCGGTGGAGTGTACCATGGCACAGACATTGACGGAAAAAATTCTTCGCGCCCACCTTGTGGAGGGCACGTACCAGACGGGGAAGGACATTGGCATTCGTATTGACCAGACATTGACGCAGGACGCCACAGGAACGATGGTGTACCTGGAATTCGAGTCGCTGGGCATCGATCATGTGAAGAACGATCTTGCGGTCAGTTACGTCGATCACAATACCGTGCAGGTCGGGTATGAAAACGCAGACGACCACGCGTACCTGCAGTCCGTCGCCGCGAAGATCGGCGCGGTCTTTTCCCGACCGGGAAACGGCATTTGCCATCAGGTGCATCTGGAACGGTTCGGGAAATGTGGCGCCACGTTGCTCGGCTCGGACAGCCATACACCGACGGACGGCGGGCTGGGGGCGCTTGCCATTGGCGCCGGAGGGTTGGATGTCGCCCTGGCCATGGCGGGGCGTCCGTTCCATTTGATCACCCCGAAGGTCATCGAGATCCGATTGACCGGTCACCTAGAGCCTTGGGTGTCCGCAAAGGATGTGATCCTCACCGTATTGGAGCATTTCACCGTCAAGGGAAACGTCAACACGGTGTTCGAGTATACCGGCGATGGCGTGGCGACCCTTGATGTGCCCTCCCGCGCCACCATCTGCAATATGGGGGCCGAGTGCGGTGTGACGACCAGCCTGTTCCCAAGTGATAAGGAGACGCTCCGTTTCCTCACCGCCCAGGGAAGAGCCCAGGATTACACGCCGCTTTGCGCCGATCCCGGCGCTGTGTACGACGGGCTGTTTGAGATCGACCTGTCCAAGGTCACCCCAAAGGCGGCGTGCCCACACAGCCCGGGGAACATTAAGGATATCAAGGAGCTGGCCGGGATGAAGGTCGACCAGGTGTTGATCGGCTCCTGCACCAACTCAAGCTATACCGACCTGGCCAAAGTGGCGGAGGTGCTCTCCGGTCATGTGGTGGCGCCCACCGTCAGCCTGGGGGTGGCTCCGGGAAGCAGGGAAGTGCTGCAGATGATCGCCGACAACGGCATTCTTTCCCAGCTGGTCAAAAGCGGGGCGAGGATTCTGGAGAGCGCCTGCGGATTTTGCATCGGCAACCACCAGAGTCCGAAGAGCCATGCCGTCTCGCTTCGCACCAGCAACCGGAACTTTGAAGGCCGCAGCGGCACCAAGGACGCCCAGGTGTACCTGGTCAGTCCTGAGATGGCGGCGCTGGCCGCTATTACCGGCGTTGTCACCGATCCCACGACGGTGGACATCCCCGCTCCTTCGGTGAAACTTCCCGATCACTACGCTTCGGATGATTCGATGTTCATCTTCCCACCGAAAGACGGAAGTTCCGTTACGGTGGTGCGGGGGCCCAACATCGGAGAACCTCCGACAAATTCCCCGCTTTCCGACCAAATCCGTGGGGTGGCGACGATCAAAGTGGGGGACAAGATCACCACCGACCACATCATGCCGGCCGGAGCCCGTCTGAAATACCGCTCCAACATTCCGGTGTACAGTACGTTCGTCTTTGAGAACGTCGACAAGGATTTCGCAAAGAATGCCGCCTCCAACCGGGATGCCGGCGTCGCCAACTTCATCATCGCCGGCCTTTCCTACGGACAAGGTTCCAGCAGGGAGCACGCGGCGATCTGCCCGATGTACCTGGGGGTCAAGGCGGTGGTGGCGCTCTCCATCGAGCGGATCCACCAGGCCAACCTGTGCAACTTCGGCATTTTGCCGCTGGTCTTCCGCAACGCGGAGGATTACGCATCCATCTCCCAAGGGGATACGCTGGAACTGGATGATGTGCACGCCATGGTGGAGAGCGGTTCGTTCACCCTCCATGACCGTACCACCCAAAAAGACATTCCGTTGGATCTTATCGCTACGGATGAGCAGAAAGGGATGCTGCTGGCCGGAGGGCTGCTCAACCTGCTTCGCCACCAAAAGTAGGAAGCAGGGGAAGATACTGCCGGAAATCGGTCAGCGTTCCTTGCGCACCTGGCATCCGTGCCGCCTTTGCCGTTTCGGCCAATGGACTGGCCACTATGTAAATGCGCCGGATGCCGGCCCGTCCTGCCGATTCCACGCCGGGCGGGGAATCCTCGAAGACCACCGTCTCTTGGGGGGTAGCTCCGATGGCGCGCATAGCGTCCCGGTAGATGTCCGGTTCCGGTTTGCCCCTTCGTGTTCCGTCATCATACAGTAGGGCGCTTCCAAAGAGGGAAAGGATGGGAAACCAACGAAGGTAGCTCTCCACGTTCGACTTTGGCGCTCCGGTGGCGATGGCCATCCGGATTCCCCGGCGGTGTGCTTCCTCAAGGAGCTCTTCCGCTCCCGGGGCAAGACGGGGGGCTCCATCCTTCTGGCAGAGTTCCCGGTAGAACCGTTCCTTCTCGTCAATGACCCGGAGAATCTCCCGTTCGTCCACATCAGGACCCAAGAAGAACCGGGCCGTCTCCCTGCTGTTCCTTCCGTTGAAACGGAGGATTTCCACCTCGGTGTACGGTTGTTTCCGATAAATTCGGGAAATCCTGTCCCAGGCCGCCGTATTGAATGCGGTATCCCAGAACAGGGTTCCGTTGAAATCGAAGATCAGGGCGTCAGCGTTCGGCAAGCGGGATGACCTTCCGCTCCTGCGGACCGTTGTACACCTGTCGTGGTCTGCCCAGTTTCTGATACGGATCATGCCGCCACTCCAACCAGTGGGCGATCCATCCCGGCAAGCGTCCCATGGCGAACAGCACGGTGAACATGTTCTCCGGAATGCCCATGGCGTGGAAGATCAGGCCGGTGTAGAAGTCGACGTTGGGGTACAGGTGACGTTCGATGAAGTACGAATCGTTCAGAGCCGTATGCTCCAGTTCCAGGGCGATCTGCAGCAACGGGTCGTTCCCTTTTCCTTCACCCAGCACCTGGGTGCAGATTTGTTTGGCGATCTTCGCCCGTGGATCATACGTCTTGTAAACGCGGTGCCCGAATCCATACAGACGGAAGCTTTCGTTCTTGTCCTTCGCCTTGCGTACCACTTCCTCAACGCTCATGCCGCGGGTGTAGATGCTCTCCAGCATCTGCATCACCGCCTGGTTGGCTCCGCCGTGCTTGCTGCCCCACAGGGCGCAGACACCGGCGCAGACCGAGGCGTACAGGTTGGCTCCTGAGGAGCCGATCAGTCGCACCGCGCTGGTGGAGCAGTTCTGCTCATGGTCTGCGTGCAGGATCATCAGGTCGTTCAACGCCTTGACGTGGATCGGGTTTGGTTTGTAGTCGTTGACTGACGTGTGGAACATCATGTTGAGGAAGTTCTCGCAGTACGAGTACTTGTACGAGGGGTCGACGAAATCCAGACCGTTCATCTGCCGGTAGGTGAATGCCGCGATGGTGCGCATCTTGGAGAGCAACCGGGTGACGGTAAGGTCGATGTTTTCCTCAGGGTCCCGTTCCTCCAATTCCGGATAGAAGGCGGACAGGGATGCAACCATGGCGGCGAGAATGGACATCGGGTGGGCGTTCTGCGGGTAGTTGCGGAAGAAATCCCGCATGTCCACGTGCAGGAGCGAATGCCGGTTGAGCAGTTCGCTGTACATCTGCCGTTGTCTGAGATCGGGCAGCTCCCCTTTGACCAACAGGTAGGCGACCTCGACGAAATCGCAGTTGGCGACAAGGTCTTCGATGCCATAGCCGCGGTAGCGGAGGATTCCTTTCTCCCCGTCAATGTAACAGATCGAGGAGAGGCAGCTACCCGTGTTGACAAAGCCCGGGTCGTAGGTGATGTATCCCGTCTTGGTTCTCAGTTCCGTGATGTTCAGGCTTTTGTCGCCCATATTGTCCGTCAGGACGGGCAACACATATTCCGAGCCATCCGCAAAGGTCAGTTTCGCGCCTTCATTGTCCAGTTTCATTGCTCACTCCTTGAAACAACCCGCGCCACTGACGCGGTCCAACGCAAGCACCAACGCCTGGGTGCCAAGTTTGCCAAGATCCATTCCCTGCAGGGCGATGTACAGTTGCTGCACCAACGCCAGCGTGGGCAGGCACAGTCCCATCCTGCGGCTCTCCTCAAGGGCGATGCCCATGTCCTTGACGAAGTGGTCGATCATGAAGCCGGGGGTGTAATCCCCTTTGATGATCCGTGGGGCAAGGTTGTCCAGACTCCAGCACCCCGCCGCGCCCGCCTTGATGGTTTGGAGCATGGTGTCCAGATCCAGTCCGGCCTTGCGTGCGTACAGAAGCGCCTCGCACATGCCGGCCATCGTGCCGGCGATGACGATCTGGTTGCCCATTTTTGTGTGCTGGCCCATTCCCGGCATCCCTTCGTAGGTGATGGCTTTCCCCATGATTTGGAAGAGGGGAAGCAGGTGCTCGTACACCGTTTTCTCCGCGCCGACCATGATGGACAGCGCGGCGTTCTTCGCCCCGGTGTCCCCGCCGGAGACCGGCGCGTCACAGGCGTGGCATCCCGCTTCCGTCGCAGCCTTTGCGATCTTTTGGGCGAGCGATGGCTTGGTGGTCGTCATGTCGACGAAGTATTGCCCATGCCGGCACGCAGAGAGCAGTCCGTTCTCTCCGAAATAGACCTGTTCCACATCCTGGGGGAACCCAAGCATCGTGAAGACCACATCGGAAGATTTCGCAACCGCCGCGGGAGTGTCTTCCCACACGGCGCCCCGAGCGACCAGAAGGTCGGCTTTCGCTTTGGTGCGATTGTACACATGCACCGTATACCCGGCGTCAAGCAGGTGGGAGCACATCGAGTGCCCCATGACGCCCAGACCAATGAATCCAAGCATTTCCTTCCCCATACGTACCTCAAGACCACTGTAGCGAAAAAAATGGGGAATGAAAATACAACACTTTGTTTTTTTCTGGGAAACGCGTATCATGAGAACAGAGGTGCAAGATGGCGGGAAAACTTCAGATAGCGGAAGAGGAAGTGGTGGATCTGGCCGAATTCTTCAAGGTGTTTGCCGACCCGACCCGGTTGAAGATCCTGTTTGTGCTGCTGGAAGGTGAATCCGATGTTTCCAGCCTGTGCGCCGAACTGGACATGCAGCAGAGCACCATCAGCCAGCAACTCAAACTGCTTCGTGCGCGCCGTCTGGTCAAATGGCGAAAAGAAGGGCGCAACGTGCTGTACCGTCTAAACGATGAGCACATCAAACGTATCCTCGATCTCGGCACAGAACACTACGAGGAACTGGGATGAATCAGTAGATTTTCCCGTTCTCCTTGGCGTATTCGTCAAACAAAACCAACGTCAGTTCCCGTCCTTCCTGGGTGATCTTCATCACATTGGAGTCGGTGCAGTCCCCTTTGATGAACCGATAGATGAAATCATCGCGGAATCCGATGGCTTCGGCGTCTTTCGGCGTGCAACCGTAGTAGATCGTCTTGATGTTCGCCCAGACACACGCGGAAAGGCACATCGGGCAGGGATAACAGGTAGTGTACAGAACGCACCCGCTCAGGTCATGGGTCTGTTTCTCCTTGCACGCCTTGCGGATGGCGTTGACCTCGGCATGGGCAGTCGGGTCGTTGCTGGAAAGGACGGTGTTGCTCGCCACGTACAGATGACCTTCCGGATCAATGATTGCGGCTCCGAACGGCCCGCCGTCTCCGGCAGTCATCGTTTTCTTGGCTTCCGCCACCGCTTTCTTCAGGATTTCTTTCGCTTCCATGGGGGTTCCTCCAAAAAGAGTATAGCATACTCGTTGCGGTTTGTTGCAGATATTTTGGACGGGTTTGCGTGAAAAATTGGTTTCATGTACACTCTTTCTGGAGGTCGGACGATGCACTGTACGTTGGTGATTTACCCAGCAGAGAGAAAACGGGACGCGATACTCATCGCGTCGATCATCGGAAACGCCCGCGCCATGGATGTGGCGCGTTGCGGGGAGGTGGACGCAACGCGGTACACCCATATCATTTCCCTTACGCCGCAACCGCTTCCCTGGGCAGCTGAAGAATTCATCAGCGAAGCGGAGGACGCCGCCCAGGCAGGGGAGCGGCTCCGCTACCGTTTCGAGCGCGCCGATGGCAAGGTGATGCCCCCTGATCTCCTGAAAGAACGGATGGAATCGTTTCTCAGGGAGCACAACACCTGCGCGCTTGCCACCTGCAGAAAAGGAAAACCCCGATCCACGCCAATGGAATACCACTATCTGGACGGATGTCTGTTTTTGCTCTCCAGCGGTGGGTTGAAATTCATCGGATTCTCAGAAACGGAAAAAGCGGCGCTTTCCATCTCGGAACCGTACGGGCGCTTCAAGCCGCTTGCCGGCTTCCAGGCGGAAGGGGTGTTGGACGAACTTCTGCCGGAGGACCCTCTGTTCTCAAAATTGCTCGTGCTCGACCAGGTGGACCTGGCGGTGTATGCCCGCAGTCCTGTGGACACCCACATCCTGCGGTTCCGTATCCAGCAGAGTGAACTGCTTCTCTCCGCGTTCCGCAAGGAAGGATACGGGGTGCGGCAGTATCTTACCTGGTAAGCAGTTCCCGCACTTCGTTCGATGGCGCAAGATCCAGGGCGGTGCGACCCCGTTTGTCTTTCAGATGGATGTCCGCGCCACGGGAGAGGAACAGGAGAATGTTCTCTGGCTTGATGTAGGTTTCTACGGCATGCATCAGGACCGTCATGCCGCCGACATCCTGGGCGTTGATGTCCGCTCCCGCGTCCAGCAGGGTGGTGATCTTCTCCATGCGGAACGGATCAATGCCTGCCATCATCAGGGCGGTGGAGCCATGTCCGTTTTGGGCGTTCACCGAAGCGCCTGCCTTGAGCAGGACGTCAAGCACCCTGTATTCGGGGTTCATCAGAGCTGCGATCATCAGGGCGGTTGTACCAGAATGGGATGCTGTGTTCACCGGGTTTCCTAGGGCGATCAGGCGGGCGATGGAGTCGGGCTTCTGGTTGGTCGCGGCAGCCATGAGCAACAACGTCTCTCCCCGTTCGTTGGTCTTTTGGCACGAAGCTTCGTCACAGAGCAGGGAGATCACCTCCGGGGAGCCAACTTTTGCCGCGACGATTCTGGCGTCTTCCCCATCTGCGTTTTTAATGGTAGGATCGGCTCCTGCGCGAAGCAGGTAGCGGATCATCGAAGGGGAGCAGGACGGTGTGGATGCGGCAATCATCAATGGAGTGACGCCTTTCTCATCCTTCGTGTTGACATCCGCGCCATGACGGATCAACTCCTTCAGCGTGGCGTCCGGTGCTCCATTCTCCAGCCCAAGGGAGAGCAACGTCTTTCCGTGGGAATTCCTGCCATTGGCAGGCACGCCGGATTCCAGCAGGCTGTAGACCAGTTCTTCGTCCCCATCGAGGACGGCGTCCATCAAAGCGGTATCCAAGGTTTCCATGTCAGATCAGGGTAGGTGATGAGAAATGGATGGTCAAGAGGGGGAAAAACGTCCATACTGGTTTGGGAGGCGTCAGATGAATCCTTCGGTTCGGGATATCATGCGGGGGAACTTCCTCATCATCCTCTGTTGCTGTTTTTATCTCGCCTGGTGGGTGGTTGCTTTTCATCCGAAGCATCCCATCGTCGGATTCGCTTCCGGTTGGTTGTTGATTCCCGCGACACTGCTTGGGGTGATCGGGGTCGTCTGGGGCATCAAAGGAACTGGCGCGCTTCCCAAACGGATGGATGGGCGGATCCTTGTCGGACTTGCCGTTGGAATCTATCTTCTGCTTTTGCTGGTTTCCCGATGGGTTGCCCGTCCGGTGACGACGGAACTCTTTCTGATCGTCGGCTGGGGCCTGTTGATGGCGATGGAATGCAATGGACTGTTTGCCGCGAACGTTCTTTCCCTGAAGCGGTTGGTCTTCGTCTCCCTGCTGATCATTGGGTGCTTTGTTCTCTCCTTGGTCTGCTACGTTCGTTATTACCACCTTGCGGGAACCCCACGGTATGTGGATGGAATGGTTCCGTTGCTTCTGGTGATCATTGTCGAAGGAGTGGTCTCGTTGTTGGTCATCCGATGAGTTGGCCGAGAAAGAAGAAAAGCAATCCTCCCAGAATACTGGAAAGCAGGTACAGGGACGCCGCTCCAGGTCTTCCTTGCGAAAACAGGGAGCCGTATTCGAACGCAAAGGTGGAGAATGTGGTGAAGCCTCCGCAAAGGCCCGTGGTGAGCATCAGAAGGAGGCGAGGGGGAATGGTTGCCCTTCGCGCTGCGGTCGCCATGACGAACGACAGGAGAAACGATCCGAGACAATTGATGAGAAGCGTCTTGAGCGGCGCGAAACTCTGGAAGATGGGGATTCGCGCACATACATAACGCGCCACGCATCCCAGGAAACCACCAAGACCGACCAGAAGGCAATCAAGCATACCTACTCCTTTCGTCCAAAGACGTCAGAAGTCATCAGCCATGATAATGGCGGTTTGGGTTTCCCCGGGGAGCACCTCATTCCCTCTTTCCGAAGTATAAAAAAACCAGGAACCCTTCGCAAGGCTCCTGGTTGATGGGTGTACGATCAGTCCATACCCCGTTGCTTGGCATCGGCGACAAGGCGCATGGCGTTGATGTTGATGAACCCTTTGCAGTCCACCGGATGATAGCCACCCGCCTCGTCCATCGATCCCAGCTTCTGGTTGTACAGGGAGCAGGGGCTGGCCACTCCGGCGAAGCTGACGTTGCCTTTGTACAAGGCGACGGTCGCCGTGCCGGTGACGTACTTCTGGCTCTCGTCAAACAGGGCGGTGAGCATGTCGAACTCCGGCGCGTGCCAATAGCCGTTGTAGATCAGCTCGGCATACTTCGGGGAGAGGCAATCCCTCAGATGCATCGCTTCCTTGTCCATCGTGATCCCTTCCAGGTCGTGGTGGGCGTGCCACAGAATGGTGCATCCCGGCGTCTCATACACGCCACGGCTCTTGATGCCGATGTACCGGTTCTCCACCATGTCCACACGGCCGATGCCGTTGTCGTGCCCAACCTTGTTCAGGTACAGGATCATCTCCAGAGGATCGGTCACCGTGGTGCCATCCGCCTGGTTGACCACCTTGACCGGAATGCCCTTCTCGAACGTGAAGGTCAGATAGGTCTTCTTGTCCGGAGCGGCCTGCGGGCTGACGGAAAGGGAATAGACATCATCCGGGCATTCCTTGGAAGGATCCTCCAGGATGCCTGCCTCATGGCTGATGTGGATCAGGTTCTCATCCTCGCTGTACGGCTTCTTCACCGAAGCTTTGACCGGGATGTTGTATTTCTTGGCGTATTCCAGAAGATCCGTCCGGCCTTCGAACTGGGAAAGCCACTCGGGGTCTTTCCACGGGCTGATGATCTTCACCTGGGGCATGTGCATGTAGTAGCCGAACTCGAACCGCACCTGGTCGTTGCCCTTGCCGGTGGCTCCATGGGCCACATACACCGTTCCTTCCTTCTTGGCGATCTCGATCTGTTTCTTGGCGATGATCGGCCGGGCCAGGGAAGTGCCCAGCATGTAGGTGCCTTCATAGATCGTGTTGGCCTTCATGGCGGGGAACACATAATCGGTGACCAGTTCGTGACGCAGATCCTCGATGTATACCTTGCTGGCGCCGGTGGCGTACGCTTTCTTCTCCACCGCGTCAAAATCTTCGTTCTGTCCGACGTTCGCCACATAAGCGATGACGTCAAAGCCCTTGTTGCTCAGCCACTTCAGGATGACCGAGGTGTCCAACCCGCCGCTATAGGCGAGAATGATTTTTTCCTTCTGCATATCGTATCCTCCAGAGGATCTTGTTCTGTGCTTAGAGTATGCATAAAAGCAAAAAATATGCAAGTAGTTTTGTATATTTATTCTGAAAAACCGGATATTCATGGGTAAATATGCAATGAAATGGAATACTCGAAGGCGTTGCGTCCTTTCTGCTTCTATGCGATACTTCCCCCATGATTACGTTGGATCACGTTTCGAAAAGTTATGGAAAAGGGAAGAAGGCGGTGGATGACCTTTCCCTTTCCATTCCCTCCGGAGAGGTGTATGGATTCCTCGGACCGAACGGCGCGGGGAAAAGCACCACCATCAAGATGCTGGTCGGACTGTTGCGTCCGGATGCCGGGCATCTGTCCGTGGACGGGGTGGACGTACAGCAGGACCCGATCACGGTGAAACGGAACATCGGCTATGTTCCGGATGAACCATTGTTCTACCGGAAGATGACCGGACGGGACCACCTGGGGTTCATCGCCGACCTGTACCACGTGGAGGACCGGTGGGCGAGGGCGGACGCGCTCTGCAGGCTGTTCGATTTCACCACGCTGAACGACGAGATATCCTCCTACAGTCACGGCATGAAACAGAAGCTTGCCGTCATCAGCGCGATGATCCACCAGCCGCGCCTGTTGATCCTTGACGAACCGATGGTCGGTCTGGATCCCAAAAGCTCCTATACGTTGAAACAGGAGATGGTACGGTACGCCAAGGAGGGGAACACCGTCTTTTTCTCCACCCATGTGCTGGAAGTGGCCCAGGAGGTGTGCACCAGGGTGGGGATCATCGACCGGGGAAAACTCCGCTTTGACGGGACGCTCGAAGAGCTCAGGCAGGGGACGGACCGGAGTCTGGAGGATCTGTTCCTGTCACTGACGGAGGAGACCAATGGGTGAGGCGGTGTTCCTGCTTCGTGCCTACCTGAAGGGAACACGACCGCTGGACCAGGTGCTGGGCGGTTCTTCCAAGAAGTGGGTTCGGGCGCTGACGTTGGCTGCCCTGATCTACGGGTTTGGCGTCCTCGCCGTGATGCTGGGCTTCTCCTACCAGAGTTATCAGGAGGCGGGGAGAATGGTCGGGCACCCGGAGTGGGGCTATGCCATGGCTTTGCTTTTCTCCTTCATTTTTTCGTTCTTCACGTTTCTGTTCTCCGTCCCGCCATTGCTGTACACCTCCCGTGACATGCCGCTGGTCATGACCCTTCCCCTGTCCACCCGATCGGTCTTCTTTTCCCGTTTCTTGATCGCCTGGCTGAGCATGCTGGTGCTGGATACGGTGATGCTGCTTCCCGCCCTGGTCGTCTGGATCCTGCATGGAGGGGCGGCACCCCTGGCGATTCTCTCCTTTCTTGGCGCCGTCGTCGGGGAAAGTCTGGCGACACTCTCTCTGGTATTCCTTGTTTCCATGGTGATGGTGCGCCTGACGCGTGGTATTGTTTCCCCATGGTTGGGGAAGGTAGGGTTCACCATCGCGATCCTTGCGATCACATTGCTGGGGGCCAGGGGAATGACCCGACAGCTGGACGGCTCCGTCGATCTTTCCGTCATCGCGCTCCGTGTTGAAGCCGTGGTGGCCAAGATTCCTTTGTTCGCCACGCTTGCCCGCTCGCTTTGGGAACCCCTGTGGGTGATGGTGGTCTGGGTGGGATTACCGCTTTTCGCCTGGGTGTTGCTCTCCCTTTCCACGCGGCTGTTTCCCGGCAACTATTCCCTTGCCCAACGGTCACAGGGCGGGAAGGCGACCCGCAGGGCCGCGCGAAACATCCCTCCCCGGAGTGTCGTCTCCGCGTTGGAGAAGCGGGAGCGGATGATCATCCGCAGCCAATCGGTATTCCAGATGGAGATCTACGCCCAGACGGTCATCCCGCTGATCCTCCTCGGAGTGTTCGCCGTGACGGGTGCCGTCGGGGAGATGACATCCTCGCTGGCGGAACTGAAAACCGTTCCCCGGCTTCCCCAGATCCTTCTGATTGTCTTTTCGTTGTTTCCTTCCCTGAGCACCGTATCCTCCACCAGCGTGAGCAGGGAGGGGGCGTTGTTCGACCTTGACCGGACGTACCCGGTGGAGGCTGGGCAGTTTGTCCAAGCGAAGATCCGGACACACCTGAGGTATCTGGGGGTCAGTACGGAACTGTTTGTGATCGTTACGTTGTGCTGGCTGGGGCTTCCCATCTGGCACTTCCTTTGGATGGCGCCAATGTTGCTTCTGGTTTCAGTCGCTTCGGCGGCCATCGGACTGGCCATTGATTACCATCGGCCCAACCTTTCCTGGACGCTTCCCCAGCAGGCGATGAAGAGCAACATCAACGCGATGCTCGCCATGATCCCGTCGTTGGCGCTGGTGGCGGTGCTGGCTCTGGTGATGCTCGCCTTGCCGCTTCCCGTCGCCATTGTCCTTGGGTGCATGATGCTTGCCACTATTGCGTGGGGAAGCTATCGGATTGCGGTGAGGCAGGCCGCTTCCCTGCTCAAAGGCGCGTGAGCATCAGCGCTACCGTCTCCGGTAGAGATCGCGTCATGGGGTATTCGTCGAACAGGCGTTTGCCGTTGTAGCGGAGTTGTATGCCGACATCCGCTTCGGCGAGCATGAACCGGTCGGTAAGCCCGTCGCCGGTGGCGAAGACACGCTGGTACCGTGACCCCAATCCATGCAACACCTCCGCCTTCGCCCGAGTCGTCGGAACTTCCGACGTATAGCCGGTCATTTTCCCTTCTGGACTGAAGATAAGATGTTTGCCGTAGAATCCGGTGAAGAGATTTTCGACACCGAAACGCTGGAGGAACATCCGGGCGATCTCCGTCGTGCCGGCGGAAAGGACGATCAGATCGGCTTTGGCGGAAAGCTCCTTCAATGGGGCGTACCATTCCGCTTGGCAGGGGCGGGAAATGAAATCCACTACTTCCCGGATGGTCTGCATCGTGGCGCCCTTGGCGTAGCGGAGATAATCACGGTCGAAGACTTCCAGCGAACTTTTCCCCGCCATGTCCTTGGCCACGGCCCGTTTGGCTCTGGCTCTGATCAGCTCTCCCCGAGAGCGGGATGCCAAAAGCATCAGCAATTCTTCACTGTCATACGGGGCGAACGGGTACAGGGTACCATCAAAATCAAACGCGATGAGGGTGTCCATGGGTGGTATGCTAGCGGAATCATTTCGTTGAGGCAACCGGTTCGTCGGTCATGGAGAAGGAAAGACGTTCGGGAAGCGGATGAGCGGCAAGCAGTTCTTTGGTCATTTTGTCGGTTTTCTTCTCATGAGGGGCCAGACGCATGTACAGAAGAGAGACCCAAAGGTCCTCAAACGGAGCTTCTCCTTCCCGGACATTGGGGAACCCCTCATCCAACAGGCGGGACAACAGGGTGGGGTTGTTCTCATGGCTGGCAAGAATCGCCTTTTCCATACGGATGCGGCCGGTCTCCAACCGGGATGGCAGGACGGCGAGTGTTTCGTGGACCATCGGCCAATCACGTTCCTCGCGGAGCAACGCGATGTATTCCTCGGCGATCGCGGGATCATCCCCGTATCCGGTGGAGTAGGTGGCCGCCTGGTACCACAAGCGCGCCTGGCTTGTTTTTCCTGCGCGAAGCAGCAACTGGGCGATGTTCCGCGCGCTGAAAGCGTCATGCATGTGGGTGTGGACGATTTGGAACAGTTCCATCGCCTCGGCGTCCTTTCCCTGCTCGGCCAGCATGATGCCGCTCCAATAGGAAAGGGACATCGGTTCCCCTTCACCCGCCTTGAGCAGCGCCAGCCAATTGTCCCCGATGACCGGTGGAATACGCAGTGGGTCGTACCGTGGAACCTTTTTCGCTTCCACCAAATCCAGCCAAGGAAGAAGCCGTTCGGATACATCTTCCCGACGTACATGATAGGCGACACCCGGGTTTTCCTGGTTCGCCTGTTTTTCCAAATACGACCATCCATCGTCATGGTGGAGGATTTCCTGTTCCGGGCTGTCCAGTTCCGCTTGGCGTCGTTTCCCTTCCCGTGTCACTTTCTCAGGGTCGATGATCGTCTGGATCATCTGGATGACGGTCTCTCGTTCCTTGTGGTATTCCTGGCTTCGCCGTATGGCGATGGGGCCGAACATCTGCACCCAGCGTACCGAATGGTATCCTTCGATGTACGCGCCATGCAGTTGGGTCGGGGCAAGTCCTGCCTGGATCTCCACATAAGAAGAACCTTCCCGTTCCGGAGCGAGGAACCGTTGCCAGTTTCTTCCCCCTTTCCCCGTACCCCAGCAGAACATCTTCCGATAGCCGAGGATCGGGGAGGAGACTTCCATCAACCCCCTGCCGTCTTCCTGAATGGAGACTTCCCAGGGCATTGGATCATGGTTGCAGGTGAAGAAGTATTCTTCGGAGACCGGCCAGCGCGCCGGGTACGACGCGTCCATCCCGGGATACAGCGGGGTATCCGGGCTGTCCATGTATCCGAAGACGCGTTGTCCTCTCTGGTGGATGTCCAGATACAGCGCATGGGTGTTGGACGCGAAAACCCGCGTCGTCTCCGTCTGGCTGACGGCGGTGTTGACCCATGCGTACAGCGATTGTCGCGTGGGCTTCTGGTTGTCGATCGTCACGATGGATGTCAGCATCCGGTCGCCTTCGGAAAGGAAGAAATCCACCCGCCACCACAGGCCTTTGCACCGTTCATAGGAATACATGCGGATGTGGTCGCCGCTGACTTTGGCGAAATAAACGTCCGAGCAGGTGGAGAAACCGTGGCCGTACTGGCCGACGTTCCACTCGATGCCTCCGGCAAACCACGCGTCACGGTTGGCAAGATTGGCCACCTGGATGTTCCAGTTGTCGTACAGCAGTTCCCGCTTGCCATCCTTGTCGTACAGGCTGATCAACCGGCCACCCAACGAGGGGAGAAACGATGCCTTCAGATGGTTGTTCTCCAGAATGATCGTCTTCAGCGGCGTCCATGCCCGAAGCCGGTCATACCGGTCCTGGCGGAGGTAGGGGAGCATGCGGAAGCCACAGTCAAGACCAAGCGACTGCCGGTATTCCTCCGGCACGTCTGGAGTAAGTTGGACGGAAACATCATGGTGGGGGGCACGGAAAAACGGCAAGGGATTCTCCCCCGCGGGAAGGGCTGCCTTTACCTGGAATTCCTCAATGCGAACCATCTTTTTTCCTTACCTCATCCTAAGCCATCATAGGGTACATTTCCTCAGAGGGCAACAAAAAAGCGTGAAAACATGGTTACGAAGCGTCACAGATGAAGCAAATCATCCCACTGCCGGTCCATGGAACGCATCAGGGCTATCTGCGTCCTCGCCCGGTCCAGATTCTGGCCGGGACGATCGATGTGGTAGTACACGTCTCCGGCAAGGTAGTCGGTGAGGAACCGGACGGCCATGATCTGGGTGATGGTCTTCCCGCTTTCCGCCAGGGCGTCAAACTCTTCATCGGTGAGGAACGGGTCGGCTTGGGAAAGGTACCCATCCATCAACGCGTGGTACAACCGTACGTCGCAGGAAACCTTGGAGAGGTCCTGCTCGTCCTCCACGGCGGTGTTGGTCGCCGTGCGGATCATGTCACCAGTGTCAAACAGGATGGTCCCCGGCATGACGGTGTCCAGGTCAATGACGCAGAGCGCTTCACTGCCATCTTCGGAGAACAGCACGTTGTTCATCTTGGTGTCGTTATGGGTGACCCGTGTGGGGTAGGTGCCACGCTCCATGCCATCCCAGATGGCGCATCCCCGCTTCCTGTTGTCCATCAAAAAATCCAGATCATCGGTGACTTCCCGCACCCGGTCTTTGGGGTCGGCTTTGTAAGCCTGGGCGAGTTGTTCGTACCGGAAGCGCATATTGTGGAAATTGGGGATGGTGATATGGAGTTTTCTTCCATCAAAATCGGAGAGTTGGTTTTGGAATCGTCCGATGGCGCTTCCCAGCAAATACACTTCCTTCGGTTCGGTGATGGTGCTGAACGTCCGGGCATTGGAGATGTATCGATACACGCGCCAGTATTCTCCGGTGTCATCTTTGAAACAGAGGTTTCCCTCTTTGGTCCGAATGACGGTAAGACAACGACGATCCATATCCGCGGTACCCGTCAAACGGCTTCTGATGTGGCTGGTTACCAGCTCTATGTTTTCCATCACCTGTTCCGGATGGACGAATACCGTTCGGTTGATCTGTTGCACCGTGTACATGGCGCCATCGGAGAACGTACAGATGTACGTCCCGTTGATGTGCCCTTCATGGTTTGTTTCCGCCGTGACGAGTTCGCCTTCAATGGCAAACTGTCGCACGATGTCCCTAATCTCCATATCAGTTCCTCTTGGTGTTAGTCTACCGTTTTTCTTTCAGATGTCCATGCAATTATCTGGTATGGATATGGACATTTCTGCAAACCTTGCTACACTTGCGCCATGCATGAAGAGATGAAACTGTACCTGAATCCGATGGTCAAACGGTTGGTGGAGAGTTTCTCCTACTGCTTTGATGTGAAGATTACCTTCTATTCCCCCCATCTGGACGAATGGTTGGTCGGGTATCATACCGATGTGAGCGATTACTGCACCATGGTACAGAAGGAACTCAAGGTCAGATACAAGTGCCTGTACCAGGATGGGCAGGCTTGCAAACGATGCGGGGTGTTGGGGCGTTCCTTTTCCTACCATTGCCACGGGGGATTGACGGAATCGGTCATGCCCATCCAGCTGGATGATCGTATTGTGGCGTACGCGATGCTTGGACAGTTCCGAATGGCGAAGGAACCCCCGGTGGGGGTTGTGGAGGCATGGCAAGCCGCGGGGAAACCGGTGGATGAACTTCGCCAGGCGTTTCTGGATCGTCCGTTTTTCTCCGAGGAACGCCTATCCAAAATGCTCTATCTGTTTTCCACCACCTTGTCGTTTTTGATCAGCACACAGAATGTGAAGCTGCAGAAACCGGAACTGGTGGAGCAGGTGATGGCATACATCGAGCACCATCTCAGTGAGCCGGTTTCCCTGAATGAGGTTGCCCATGCCGTAGGGAAAAGCCCCTCGACGGTGACCCATACGTTGAAGGAAAAGGTGGGAATGTCGTTCAAGGAGCTGGTCATCACGCAGAAGATGATGCGTTTCGAACGCATCCTCCTTGCCGATCCCACGTTGTCCATCAACCAAGCGGCCCGGATGGTCGGCTACGACGACGCGCTGTATTTCTCCCGTCTGTACCGGAGCAAGCGTGCCTCCTCTCCCCAAGGAATATCTGGAGATGGTCCGGCGCTCCAAGTCGTTGGATGAAGAAAAAACGGTGCTTTGGTGAGGGATGGGATGCCCAAATGACGCGCTTTATGCTACGGTGAACCTATGAAACTCTTTTTCGCTTCTGATATTCATGGCAGCGCTCCCGCGACGGAGCGGATGATCGCGGCGTACCAGGAAAGCGGCGCCCAGCGGATGATCCTCCTGGGGGACATCCTGTACCACGGGCCAAGAAATGATCTGCCCGAAGGGTACGCCCCCAAACAGGTGGTTTCCCTCCTTTCTCCGTTGGCGCCGAAGATTCTCTGCGTACGGGGAAACTGCGAGGCGGAAGTGGACCAGATGGTCCTGCCGTTTCCCGTGATGGCCGATTACGCCGTCCTGTTTGTCGAAGCGCTTTCCCCGAGAATGGTGTACCTGACCCATGGGCATCATCCGCTTCCCCCCCTGTGTGATGGGGATGTGGTGATCAGCGGGCACACCCATATCCCGTTGATCGATCAAGGCCCGCAGGTCCACCTGAACCCTGGTTCGGCTTCTCTCCCCAAAGGCGGATTCAAACCATCTTACATGGTGTATGACGACGGACTGTTCGTCATCAAGGATTTCGATGGCGGAGTCATCGGCTCATGGAGGGCAGTGTGAGCAAAGGTCACAAGCGGATGAGAGGACGCACCTACTCGCTTCGCGAGGCGGTGAAGGAGCATAAGCGGGCACTGGCTGTCTATCTGGTGCTTCGGGGGCTGGTCATCGCCATCATCGTGCTTTCCATCTTGCAACGGAAATACGAAAATCTGTTCATGTGCGCGATGGCCTTGGTGATGTTTAACCTGCCATCGTTGTTTGAACGCCGCCTGTCCATTGAGATTCCTGATACGCTTGAGATCATCATCTATCTGTTCATCTACGCCGCCCAGATTCTGGGGGAGATGCGTTCGTTCTACGTGCGTTTTCCGTTCTGGGACACGATGCTTCACATGCTCAACGGGTTCATCTGCGCCGGGGTGGGGCTGGCGTTGATCAATTTGATCAATCACCGCAGCCACAACCTGGTGTTCGTTTGTCTCCCCCGTACGTCGCCATCGCCGCGTTCTGTTTTTCCATGACGGTAGGAGTGTTGTGGGAGTTCTTTCGAGTATGGGATGGACAGCATCGTCCACACCGACATGCAGAAGGATACCGTGGTGCACGCCATCTATACGGTGACGTTGGACGAGACCAGGACAAACAAGGTGGTGGCGATCAAAGACATCCGGCAGACCGCAGTGAATGGCCGGGACCTTGGGGTGGACGGGTATCTGGACATCGGCCTGAACGATACGATGAAGGATCTGTTCGTCAACTGCATCGGTGCGGTGGTGTTCTCCATCTATGGGTATTTCTACGCCAAACGGGAGGAGAAGGTCCGGTTCATCGAAGGCTTCATCCCGTATTCCACCAAAAAACCGGAAGAACCTCCGGAAATGTGACGTGCAACAGGCAGACGTTTGTGCTACACTGCCGCCATGGACAGCAGGTTGGAACGCATCGACAAAGCCATCAGGAAAAAGGCGGATTTTCCCCGCAAGGGGATTTTGTACAACGACATCTCCGGGCTGACCGTCACTCCTGATGCCTTCGGTGACTGCATCGATTTGATGTATGAGTACGCCAAAGAGCGCGATATTGACCGGATCGCAGGCATTGACGCCCGTGGGTTTGTGCTCGGCGCGCCCTTGGCATACCGGATGCACCTGCCGTTGATCCTGGTCCGGAAGCCGGGCAAGCTCTGTGGTACGGTGCACCAGAAGACGTATCAATTGGAGTATGGGACGGATACGATCTGCGTCCAGGAAGAGGATGTCCAGAGAGGGGACCGTATTCTGGTCTGCGATGATTTGATCGCCACCGGGGGGACGGTGCTCGCCGCCTGCCAGCTGTTCGAAGAGCTGGGAGCGACGGTGGCGGGATGCTTCGCCATCATCGGGTTGTCCTATCTTCCCTACAAGGAAATGTTGAAAGCGTACCCCGTCCACACGTTGTTGGAATATTGAGTTTTTTCCGTAAAATTATTGATTTTGGGAATCAGAGCTTGTACAGTACAGGCCATCATGAAGATTTGCCGGAACGATTTGCAGTATGCCTTCTCCATGGGATTGGATTACGTAGAGAAGGAAATCCTCGGAGGGACCCGTCACCATGGATTGAGGGTCGCCTACCTCGCCGCGCTTACCGGGCAGGTGCTGGGCGTGTCGCAGGCGGAGATCGCTGATTTGGTTTCCGTCGCCATTTTCCACGACAACGCGTTCACCCAGTTCTGGCAGGAATTCAAGAACAGTTCCTTCGGAGACAATATCCAGACGTCCAAAGCGTTCGGAAAACATTGTGAGTTCGGGGAAAAGAACATCAGCATCCTTGGATTCTATCCTCGGGTCAAAGGCGCCATCCTGTATCATCATGAGAACGCCGACGGGTCCGGACTGTTCAAGAAAAAGGCCGATGAGGTGCCCCTGTTCGCCCAGTTGATCCATCTGGCCGACCGGATTGACGTTGGCTACGACCTGTTTGACATGGACCACTCCAAGATTGATATGGCACGGAGCAAGGTGTCCAAGGAAAAGGGCAGGGCGTTCGCTCCTCATGTGGCCGACGCGTTTTTGGACGGCGTGAAGGATGCCCAATTGGAACACATCGGGAAAGATGAAGTGGTCGAGGCGCTGAACGCTCTGGTACCCCGGACCATCGTGGACTTCTCGCTTTCCGAACTGGAGGCGATCGGGAGGATGGCTGCGAAGATCGTCGATTACAAATCCCACTTCACCTGCACCCATTCCATCGGGATCGCCGAGAAGGCGAAACGGATGGCAGAGTTCTACCAGTGGGATGAGGAGAAGTGCACCAAGATGTTCCTCACCGGAGCGCTGCATGACATCGGCAAGCTTACCATCCCCAATTCCATCTTGGAAAAGCCGGATCGCCTGACGCCGGAAGAGTTCCAGATCATGAAAGGGCACGCCCTTGCCTCATGGAACATCCTTGCGGGAATCGAAGGGATGGAAGACATCCAGCGGTGGGGCGCGTTGCACCACGAGAAACTGGATGGCAGCGGATATCCGTTCGGCTTGAGCGCAAAAGATCTGGGCTTCGAGGAACGACTGATGGCGGTGATTGACATCTATCAGGCGCTCACTGAATCACGTCCCTACCGCAAAGGCATGAGCCACCAAGGCGCCATGCGGGTGATCACCACGATGGTGGAAAACGGTCTGCTGGACGCCGGCATCGCCCAGGATGTCGACCGGGTGTTCAGTCCCCAAACTCCACGTTGACCAACGTCAGGGCGGACGCGATCGTCTTGTCCATGTCCATGTAGGCGTAGCCTGCCAGTCTGCCGCCGAACAGGAAGTCTTTGCGAGTCTCGGCGAGAGCCCGGTATTTCCGGTACAGTTCCAGATTCGCCTGATCCGCCACCGGGTAGTACGGTTCTCCCGTCTCCTGATAGTCCGCGGGGTACTCATAGCTGACGTACGTCACCGGACTGGATTCCCCTAGGAAGTGTTTGTGCTCGATGGATCGGGTATACGGCTGGTCCATGGATGTGTAGTTGATGACGGCCACTCCTTGATGATTCTCTTCCATGAGCCGTTTGGTGATGAATTTCTCCGACCGGTATTCCAGCTTTCCCAACTGGTAATCGAACAGGGCGTCCAGCATCCCGGTGTACAACACTTTTTTCCCCTTGGAGTCCCAGCGTTTCCGATCGAGATTGTAATCCTCGCCCAGGACAACGTCACTGCCGGTGAGCATGCGCTCGATCAGGGCGGAATATCCCTCGGAGGGGATTCCCTGGTGGGGGTCGTTGAAGTAGTTGTTGTCGTAGCGCATTCGCAGCGGAACCCTACGGATGATGAACGGCGGCAGTTCGGTGCAGGGCCGCCCCCACTGTTTTTCCGTATAGGATTTGATCAACTTCTCATAGATGTCCCGGCCGGCAAGGGCAAGCGCCTGCTCTTCCAGGTTGGTTGGGTTCTCCCAAGGGATCCGTTGGCTGTCAAGTTTCGCCTGCGCTTCCGCCGGGGTGATGACGCCCCAGAGCTGGTGGAACGTGTTCATGTTGAACGGAAGGTTGTACAACTCATGGTGCCACAGCGCCACCGGGCTGTTGATGAACGGAGTGAGGTCGCACAGCGAGGTGACGTACGACCAGACCGTCTCATTGGACGTATGGAAAATATGCGCGCCGTACCGGTGGATCGTCACGCCTTCCTGGGCGATCGTGGCGCAGTTTCCTCCGATGTGGTCCCGTTTCTCCACCACCAGGCACTTTTTCCCACGTTTGGTCGCCTGATGGGCGAATACCGAACCGAACAGCCCGGAACCGATGATCACATAATCGTACATACGTCACTTCTCCTAAGTATTATTAGCCCTACAATGTAGAGCATAAGATTCGTAATCACGGTATATTCTGGGGACAGAGGACGACATACCATTTAAGTTCTCAAACTTTGAAAGGAGTCTGTCCTCGGTCTCCATTATCCCTATCGGTTGATTAGGCCTTCGAGCTTTCTTCACACGGGAGATTGGACAAAGAGACCTGTTGTTTTTTCTTGACCTGGAGGTCCGCTTATGAAAGTCATTGGAATCGATGTCTCCAGCCGGAACGCCGACTATGGAATCGCGGTCACGGGAAGCAAGTCCGTGTACAAGGGCACCTTCGCCATGGACAGGACGGGCATGGAGTCCCTGCTCTCCGACAAGGATGCCGAGGGCTCCGACGTGCTGTTCCTCATGGAGTCCACGGGGCTTTACCACCTGCCGCTCTACCACTTTCTCTTGAACAGGGGCAAGCGTGCGCTTATCATCAATCCTGTGCTCATCCGCGGCTACAAGAAGTCCCTGTCGCTGCGCAACACGAAGACGGACAGGATCGACGCGAAGGCGATCGCCGAGTACGGCATCGACCGCGCCGCGAGTCTTCCGGAGGGAAAGAACGTGACGGATACAGAGAGCCAGATCATCGCCCGCAGGCGTGCGGCGAACGCCGAGGAGACCGGGAAGGCGAAGACCATCCTCAAACAGGATCTCGCCGTGGCGTTCCCCGAACTGCTTTCCATGGATGTGTTTACCGAGGGGATGCTCCATTTCCTGGCGCTCTTCGGCAGCCCCAGGGAAGTCCTGGACGCAAGCGACGAGGCGTTGGAGAACGCGCTGCTCATCCCGGGCAAAGGGAGGAAGGTCACCCTTACCGCCAAGAGGCTCAGGGAGCTTGCAGGGGACTCCGTCGGCGTCTCCCTGCACGGCCTCTGCGTGAGGGACAGCGCCAAGCGTGTCATCGAGTGCGCCGAGCGTGACGCGATGCTCACCGCCGCCCTGCTCAAGGTCGAGAAGGACATCCATCCCGAGGACATCGACATCGTCTCCTCCATGCCCGGCATCGGCGAGGTGGAGGCCGCACAGTTCATGGCGGAGGTCGGCGACATCCACCGCTTCGCGACCTACCAGAAGCTCATCGCCTACATGGGGACCGACCCCGGGGTCTACCAGAGCGGGCAGTCCAACGTCAGGGGACACATCTCCAAGCACGGCGACGCGGTCCTCAGGAAATACGTGTTCCTCATGGCAAAGGGAAGCATCGCCAACAACCCCGTCTTCGGAGACTACTACAGGAAGAAGAGGAGCCAGACCGTGACCATAAACGGAGTGGAGCTCAAGCGTCCTTACCGGAAGGCCATGGTCGACACCATGAACAAACTCGTCAGGGTGCTGCATTTCATGCTCACCAACGGTGTCATGTACGCCCCTGAGAAGAAAAGTTGATCTTTTCTTAGAGTTTCTCATTTAATTATAGTTGACTCCTTTGCGGTGGTGTGGGTTTTTGCTTCCGTTTCCTTCCAGGCCTGCGTCCCTTTGGCGTCTTTTTTCCGGGAAGGGGTTGGTTGCTCCATGCTCGCCGTGATGCAGGCGACCTGATGCTTCCAGGAAAGGGGATGGCCGCACAGCGCCTGCTCCAATTCCGCTTGATGGGATGCGCAGGATTGGTAACCTCCCCGAAGCCAGGAGGCGAGGTTCGCCTTGGTCACCAGCCGTTGTTCGGTGAATGTCCGTACCGTGATGGTGGCGTACAATCCCGCATCTTCAACCACGTTTTGTAATTCTTCCACGCCCCAATCGGACAGGGACGTGCCGCCTTTCTGGTAAATGGCTTGTTCCGCTTCCTTCAGTGAGGACGAGAGAGCTTTGTCCGTAACGAAGTCGGACAGGCGGGAGCCCCCACTGGGGATGGTCTGGGCAAGGACCATCACGGCTTTGGGTGCCATCCATTGCGTCAGGGTGGCAAGGATTCCCTTGTCTTCGGACAGATGGGTCAGGATGTTGCGCCCGATGACCTTCTCAAACCGCAGCCCCGGTTCCAGATGGGAGAACACCGCGCAGGGCGCGCATTGGATGATCATCGGTCGTGAAACAGGATCCAACGCCGAAGCGCTGTGTTCCAGGTATTCTTTCTCTTCGACGCTCCCCACCTGGGCGACGACCAATCCTTCCGGTGTTTCCTTGTAGGCGGGCCAGAGCAACAGGCCGTATCCGCCACCCAGGACCAGCACCCGGTCGTTGCGGAGGAACGTCACCTGGGCGTACAGCATGTCCCGTACCGCTTTCAGCACGGCACCCCGCTGTCCCATGGTGCGTTGCACCCAACGCTCCCGTTCCTTGTCTCCCGGACTGAAGGTGAGGTTTTCTCCCGCCGCGGCATCCACCGCCGCGTTTTCGATCTGTTCTTCCCTCCGTTCCTGTACCTGGTCATGGATCTTCGCCTCATACCCCAACGTGCCAGGCTGGTAGAACAGTTTCCCTTGCAGGGATGTGGGCAGGTACTGCTGGGCCACCCAATGATCCTGGTAGGCGTGGGGATACAGGTATCCCTCTCCATGTCCGAACCCTTTGGCGTCCCTTCCGGGATCCCTGAGGTGGTTGGGTACTTCCGTGCGGGAGTTCTCTTCCTCGACGGTCTTCAAGGCGTCGAAGAACGCCAGGGCGGAATTGCTTTTCGGCGCCGTGGCCAGGTACAGCGCCGCGTGGGTCAGGTGGAACCGGCCTTCGGGAAGCCCGATGCGGTCGAACGCCGCGGCGTCCGCCTCCACCACGACAATGGCGTTGGGGTCTGCCAGCCCGATATCCTCGCAGGCGGAGATCAACATGCGGCGGAAGATGAACCGGGGATCCTCCCCGGCGGCCACCATTTTGGCAAGCCAGTACAATGCCGCGTCCGGATCACTGCCGCGGAGGCTCTTGATGAAGGCGGAGATCACATCGAAATGGTAATCCCCTTCCTTGTCGTACAGCACCACCTTCTTCTGGATGCTTTCCTCCGCCGCTTCCTTGCTGATGGTGATCACCGAACCGATGGGTGGGGGAAACGGCTCGACGGAGGTTTCCACGGCCAGCTGCAGGGCGTTGAGGAGCGAGCGGGCGTCCCCGTTGGCCACCTCGACGAGGTGTTCCAGGGCTCCTGGCTCAAACCGCACATCCCACGACCCATATCCCCGTTCCTTGTCGGAAAGCGCCTGACGGGCGATGTCCATCAGGTTTGCGTCCGTCAGGGGTTTCAACTGGAATATCCTGCTGCGGCTGACCAAGGCTGCGTTGACTTCGAAGAACGGGTTTTCCGTCGTCGCGCCGATGAAGATCACCGTACCGTTCTCCACCCAGGGGAGCAGTGCGTCCTGCTGGCTCTTGTTCCAGCGGTGCACCTCATCAACGAACAGGATGGTGCCCTGCCCGAAATGATCTATGCGGTTCTTCGCCTCGGCGATTTCATCCCGCAGTTCCTTCACGCCGGTAAGAACGGCGTTGAGCGTGGAGAAGTGCCGTTTGGTGGTGTTGGCGATGACCCGGGCCAGGGTGGTTTTCCCTGTCCCCGGAGGACCGTAGAAGATTACGCTGGAAAGCTGGTCCGCCTGAATCGCACGCCGAAGAAGTCTTCCCTTGCCGACGATTTCTTCCTGTCCGATGTACTCGTCCAGCGTCCGGGGCCGCATGCGGAACGCAAGCGGCTGGTTTTTCGGATCCGGCTGGTCGAACAGTGTCATTTCCTGGTCTCCTTTTCTTTGGCGAAGAACTCGTACAACGAGCCGCTTCCCACAAGGCGGGGCGTGGTGCGGACATCAATTTCCTGTGTCCGGAGAGAAGCGATGTACCGGTCAAAGAACAGGTCGGTGTACGCTTGGAGCGTTGGTTCGGATACTTCGGGCAACGCTTTTTCCCCGACGTGCTGTTTCCCGGTATCCCAGATGCGATACATGGTGAGGATTCTCCCCAGCATCGCCTGGGCGTCAGCCAGTTCCGTCTCCAAGTGCTTGCTGATCGCTTCCTTCAGGGGTGTGGCGTAGGTGGTGGCAAGCAGTTCCGTCATGCTGTCATCCCTTCGGTCGATCACCGCCTTGGGGTCAGGAATTCCCATTGTCTGGGCGATGCCCTTGACCTCATCCGGCATGGACAACAACGTGGCACGGAACGCGTTCTGGCAGAGCGTGCGATAGGTTCCCAGATAGTGTTGCAGTAGGGGAATCTCCGTCATGGTGAGAAGAGGCTGGGAACTTGAAGTGAGAAAGGTTGCCGTTGTTGTCGTTGCGAACAACGTTACCGGAACCTTGTCGGTTGCTTGGGACAACGCGTTGCGCAGTGCTGTCTGTCGTTGTTCCCGTACCACGTCGGCATCCTCCGTCCGCATGGAGGAACATCCGGAGAGCGCCACGAGGAGAATGAGCAGAAGGGGAAACCGCCGTTTCATGTGGATAATCATACCATCATTCCAATTCACTTGCATAGCGTCGGCGGAACGTGTACCTTCGGTATCATGGATGGGATGGGAAGGTTGCAACGGGAGATCCGCCGCATGTCGTTGCCGACGATGTGGGGGTTCCTCTGCCAGGCGTTGTACGACATGGTGGACATGCTGTTCATCGGGATGATGGACAAGGCGGCGGTTGCGGCGGCGACACTGTTCATCACCGTATTCTGGGTGCTGGACATCCTCAATGAAATTGTAGGGGCCAGCAGTGTGTCGATGATCAGCCAGGCGTGGGGAGCCCATGACAAGGAGCGCACCCGCCTGGTAAGTCAGGAAACGCTGTGGTTCAAAGTGGTGTTGGCCATCATCGGAGCGACGGTGATGATCGCCGTCCTGCCTGCCTACTACCGGTTTTTCTCCGATGACCCCCAGGTGGTCGGCTACGGTCTTTCCTACGGTGTGATCCGTCTGGCGTTCCTGCCGGTATTTTTCTCATCATATACCGTCAATACGATTTTCCGGTGCACCGGAGACGCGAAGACCCCGATGCGCCTTCTGGTCGCCGCCAGCGTGATCAACATCGTGCTGGATCCGCTTCTGATGTTCTCCACCGTTCCAGGCACGACAATCCCTGGTTTGGGGTTGGGGATCGCCGGGGCTGCCTGGGCGACGGTCATATCCATCTCATTCAGTTTTGGTGTCGGTTTCTTCCTGCTGTTCTCCGGCAAGGCGCCGATACGGCTCCGTTTCCGTGAGTTGTTCCGGTTCCATCGGAACATCGATCGTGATTTGTTCCTCATCGGCCTGCCGTCCGGCTTGAACCTGTTGATGCGCAACCTGGCCAACTTCATCGTCATCAAGCTGGTTTCTTCCTATGGGACGGACGCCATCGCCATGCTGGGGGTGGCCACCCGGATGTACCAGTTCGCCGTGGTTCCCAGCAACGGCATCGCCATGGGAAGCGGCATCATTGTCGGGCACGCGTTGGGCGCAGAGGAGATGGAAGACGCACGCAAGACGGTGGCGTTGACCAGTCTGGATTGTACGGCCATCACGCTGGGGTTGGCCGCCTTGATGGGCTTTCTTCCCGGTCCGTTGCTTTCCCTGTTTCTGGGAGGGGCCGCCGCTCCAAGGGAAGGAATCCTGCTGATGCGGGTCTTCGCCCCCTGCCTGCTCTGTCAATCGGTGATGAGCGGATTCACCGCGGCGTTCACCGGAAGCGGCGATACCCGCCCGATCCTCACGTCAGCGTTGGTCAGCCAATGGCTGTTTTTGGTGCCATACGCCATGCTGGTCACCTTGGCGCTCCATTTGGGGATCGGTTGGCTTTGGCTTGCCTATCTGGTCGGAGACGCGACGGACTGCCTGTGGCGGCTGAAGGCCTATCGAACCGGCAGGTGGATGACCCGGAGGGTCAATCGGTCACCAGTCCGTACGGCCAGTTGATGATGCCCCCCATCGAATAGACGTGGGTGTATCCCCGCTTGATCAGATTCTTCATCGCGACTCCGGCGCGGGCGCCGCTGCGGCAGTACAGAAGGATCACCGCTTGTTTGTCCGGCAGCAGTGGGGGATCGCTCTTTGCGTTGATCGTCTCATTGGGGACGAGCAGGGCGCCCTTGATATGGCCTGCGTCATATTCGTACTGCCTCCGTACATCGACCAGAACCACATCGCCTTGGTCCAGCAGCTCCTTTCCTTGCTTCGCGCTGATCACCGAACCGTTGGCGTAGGGCGCGGAAGCCGCGCTCACCGTGGCGACGGATATCAGGAGCGCGAGCGCCATGATGGATAGCTTTTTCATATCTGCCTCCTTTTCCCAATGTAGAGGGCGGATTTCCCTCTCGTCCAGAGGCAAGGAACGCTTTCGCTTGCGCAGCGAAAGCGTCTGAATGTTGACGAATCGGGAAAAAACCACCACATTATGGAGGTAGGAGTACAAACGGAATGCAAGAACAACGAGCGGAAATGCTCCGCAATGTCACGGCACGAGAGAAAGGGATCATCAAGAGCGTCTACCTCTGGATGACGGCTGCACTGGCGGTAACGGCAGGTGTGGCGTACATCGTCGCTTCCAGCCCGAATCTGATGAAGGCGTTGCTCGGGGGTTCATTCGGTTTCATTTTGTTGGTCATCGCCCAGTTCGCGTTGGTGTTTTTCCTTTCGGCGCGATTGGATTCCATGAGCCAAGGCTCCGCCATCGGGGCGTTTTTCGCCTATGCCGTGCTGAACGGCGTGATGTTCAGTACGCTGTTTTATGTCTATCAGATCGCAACGATCTACAAGGCGTTCCTTACGGCGGCGCTGATGTTCGCCGGCATGAGTGTCTACGCCATGACGACCAAGCGGGATCTGAACGGATGGGGATACTACCTGATCGTCTCCCTGTGGGGTCTTCTGATCGCGTCCCTGATGAACATGTTCTTCAAATCGTCCGGAATGGATTACATCATTTCGTTCATCGGCGTGTTCATCTTCATGGGGCTGACCGCATGGGATACCCAGAAACTGGTGCGGTTCAATGACCAGTACGGGTACAACATGGATGAAGCGACGTACACCAAGGCCGGCATCATCTTCGCCTTGTCCCTGTACATGGACTTCATCAACCTGTTCCTGTACATCCTACGGCTTTTCTCACGGGGAGATCGAAGCTGAGGAGCTTTCCTTCAGAGTCACAAGGCCTCTTCGGAGGCCTTCTTTTATGCCCTGGAACGTGCAGGATTCCGCCTCCAGCTGGAACGATCTGCGGCCGACCTGCTCAAAACAATGGGCGTCGCTGCCGGTGATGCGGGTGTTCCCCCACGTCTCCGCCTGATGGGACGGATGAATCATCTCGACGGCGGAATAGGGCAGGTCAGGGAGGAATCCCAGGTTGGCCAGCGCGCTGTTTGCGTACCGGTCGATGTGCGCCGGAATGACCAGCGCGTCGCGGGACATTCCTTCCTCAATGGTATCCTCATAGCTGATGCCGCTGGTGGACAGGAGGCTGTTGGGAAACGTCCCGGTGGTGTTGCCGTCCTCGTCGACGATCAACTGGTTGCCTAGGAGCTTGGGATTGTTGGGAATGTCCGGAAGCATCCGCTGGATGTAGGAACCGAAGTCAAGGCTGTCTTCCAGATGCTCGAACAGCACCAGGACATGCACATCCTCGATGGTGTTCACCTCGATGCCGAACAGGGGAAGAATGCCGCACACCTTGGCGACGGCCGCGAACGCAGGATTGTTCAGGCAGCTGTTGTGGTCGGTCAGCCCCAACACTTGGATCCCTTGTTCCATTGCTTGGATGCACAGGAGCGCCGGGGTGAAGTCGTCATTGGCGCAAGGGGAGAGACAGCTGTGGTTGTGCAGGTCAACGGACAGGCGCATCCATCTTCCCCAGCAGAAGGGCTACCTGGCAACTGGCGAAGAACTGGTTCTCATTGGTGGTGAAGATGGAAATCCCTTCCTCTTCTGCGGCGCTCTTCATGTCAGCCGGTACCGAGCGGTTGTTGCAGACCACCACTGCCTTGATGCCGGCCAGCGTTGCGACGGCAATGGTGTTCCGGTGCGCCTGGATGGTGACCAGGACGGAATCGGATGGGGCGTTCCCCATCACATCGGAGAGCAGATCCCCGGTATAGGCGTTGGTGATCGTCTCGTTTCCGTTGGGCATGATCAATGTCTGGAATTTGGTGGCGAGGTCTTGTACGGTCATGATGCGATTTCCCCCTTGTGTTCTGGATTCAGAAAGATGGTGCAGACCACGGTGGTCCCTGCCGGACTGGATTCGATGGAGAACTCATCACTGCAGTTTTTGGCGTTGGGCAGTCCCATCCCCGCGCCGAATCCCAGCGAGCGGATCCACTCGTTGGCGGTGGACCACCCCGGAGTCAGCGCCTTCTGGATGTCCGGGATTCCCGGCCCGGTGTCCCGCGCGGTGATGACCAGTTTGTCTTTGCTGTACTCGGCGATCAACTCGCCACCATTGGAGTGGATGACGATGTTCATCTCCAGCTCATAGCTGGCGATGGCCGCACGACGGATGATGTGGGGTGAGACTCCCGCCTGCTTCAGGTGCTTCTTGATCTCCGTGGACGCGAAGCCTGCGTTCTCGAAATCGTTTTTGGTCAGTGTGTAGGTGTATGCCTCGCCGTTGAAGTCGACCAGCTCCTTGTGGAAGCCGTTTCGCTTCTCCATTTCCTCCACTTCCCGGTTGATCTCCAGAAGCAGCGAACGGGAAATGTCCCTGCTGGTCAGCATGCCGACCAGCTCCTTCTGTTTGTTCAGCACCGGGTAGCGATGGAACTGGTATCGGTCGAAGTACCGGATGGCGAAACTGATCGGCATGTCTTCTTCCAGGACGATCAAAGAGCGGGACATGTGGTTGCCTGCCGGCTCCTCAATATACCCGCCATCCAGCGCGGTGATGATGTCGTCGACGGATACCAGGCCGATCAGGCGCTTGCCCTGGACGATCGGCACGCCGGTCAGATGGTTGTCCTTCATCAGTTGCTGGATGGATCGGAGTGTATCGTCCTTTCCCGCCGTCACCAACGTGCAGGACATTACGTCCTTGATCTTCAACCGGTAGATCAAATCCAGGATGACGGTCGGACTGGTGTCCATGTTGATGGGAATTTCAGATACGGGCATGCGACAAGTATAGCACAGGGTACGCCACCGTTGAAGGGGAGAGATGGCGCTTCTTTCTGTACTCTGCTATGATATCGGTATATGGAACAGATCAAAGTAATTGCGGAACGGAATGACTGGCTGGTGGTGGACAAACCCTCCGGCCTTCCCACCGTTCCCCTGAAAAGTGACAGGCCGGAGAAAGACACGCTGTTGTCTCGTCTCGGCGAAGCATATCCGGAAGTCCTTTCCGTGGGGCGGAACCCCTGGGAAGGAGGCGTGTTGCACCGTTTGGACACCCCAACCAGCGGGCTGGTGTTGGTCGCCCGCACCCAGCGAGCGTTCGATGACCTGTGGGACGAGCAGCGGCATGACGAGATCGTCAAGACGTACCTTGCCGTCTCATCCAAACGGCTTTCCCCACTGCCGGTGGGATTCGTTCCGTTTCCTTTCGGGGACATCACCCAGGGAAGGACGGTGATCCGCAGTCTTTTCCGTCCCTTCGGCGAGAAGGGGCGGGTGGTGCGTCCGGTGGCGGAGGACAGCCCTTCGGCCCTTCGGGGCAAGAGCACCGGGATCTGGTATGAGACGGAGGTGGAGTTTCTGGGAAAGGACGGGACTACCTGTCGGTTCTCCTGCGTCATCACCCAGGGCTTCCGCCATCAGATCCGCTGCCACATGGCGTGGGCGGGATATCCGCTGGACGGGGATGTGACCTATCGGGGACTTCCGGAGAAGCCGTTCGGTCTCACTGCGCAAGAACTCCAGTTCATTGATCCGGAGACGGGCAAGCGGGTGCGGTGCGTCCGGCCGGAGGCGTGAGATGGGTGATCAACGGGAACAGAGACTGGCACAGTTGCTGGTACGGTACTCCGTAGCGTTGAAGCCTGGGGAAAAGTGCTTGATCAACGCGGTGGATGTGCCGACCAGCATGACCGAGGCGTTGATCGGCGCCGTCTACCAGGCCGGGGCGTATCCCTTGGTCAACGTCTGGAGTGAGCGGATCGAACGGGCTATGGCCGTCGGCGCCACCAAGCAGTCCCTCTCCGTCTGGGCGGACGCCGATGTCTACCGGATGAAGATGATGGACGCGTTCATCGGCATCCGGGGCATCGCCAACGTGCGGGAGCTTTCATCCATCCCGGAACAAGCCGAACTGGTCTCCACCTGGTACAACCAGCCGGTCCACATGAAGGTGCGCGTCCCCCATACCCGGTGGGTGGTGCTCCGTTATCCGACGGAATGCTTCGCCATGCAGGCGGGCATGTCCACGGTGGAGTTCGAGGATTACTTCTACCGTGTCTGTCTGGATGTGGATTACCCCGCGATGCAACGGACGATGGAGGAAGCCAAGCGGTATCTGGATACGGTGGATCAGGTACAGATCGTGGGGAAGGGGACGGATCTGAGCTTCAGCGTCAAAGGGATGCCGTGGATCCCCTGCGCCGGGCAGTCCAACATCCCCGATGGGGAGATCTACAGCTGTCCGGTCAAGGAGAGCGTCAACGGACGCATCACGTACAATTGTGACAGTACGTATCAGGGTCATTGCTTCCATGACGTGTCACTGACGTTCCGGAACGGAAAGATTGTGGAAGCCCACGCGGATGATGACGTTCTGGTGAACAAGGTGTTTGACACGGACGACGGAGCCCGGTATGTCGGGGAATTCTCCCTTGGGTGCAATCCCCAGGTGACCGTCCCGATCGACAACATCCTGTTCGATGAGAAGATCGCCGGGTCCATTCATTTCACACCGGGACAGTCGTACCGTAACTGTTACAACGGCAACGATTCCGCCGTACACTGGGATCTGGTGCAGATCCAGCGCAAGGGGTACGCAGAGGCGAACATCTTTTTCGATGGCGATCTGGTGCGGGAGAACGGCGTGTTTGTCCACCCGGCGCTTCAAGGGTTGAATTTCGAACCGTAACGAAAAAGTTTCCGGTGGTCCTTGACAGAAAAGGGGCGTTTGCATTATAAAACTCCCATACCATCAAAGGCGATGTGGATGATCCGCATCGTCTTTTCTTTTTTTTACCACAGGCGTACAAAGGCGTGCGTTGGGTACTGGGCCCACCGCCGCCTTTTTTTTATTTCACTTCCTGAGGAGGAACGTATGTATTCATCTGTGGACACGATTTGGGTGTTGTTCGCCTCTGCATTGGTGTTCTTTATGCAGGCAGGGTTCGCCATGGTGGAGACCGGTATGACGCGGGCAAAAAACGCCGGTAACATCATCATGAAGAACCTGATGGACTTCTGCATTGGAACTCCGGCGTTCTGGATCCTTGGATTCGGATTGATGTTCGGGGTGACCAAGGACGGAAACGTGCTTTCGTTCATTGGAGTCCCCGACCTGTTCGTACGCGGGAATTACGGAGTTGAAGGCTCCTATCCCACCTACGCCTATCTGATCTTCCAGACGGTGTTCTGCGCGACGGCGGCGACCATCGTCTCCGGAGCCATGGCGGAACGGACCAAGTTCAGCGCATACTGCCTGTACTCGTTCTTGATCAGCTTGGTCGTCTATCCGATCAGCGGCCACTGGATCTGGGGTGGTGGCTGGCTTGCTCAGCTTGGGTTCCATGATTTTGCCGGTTCCACAGCGGTACATATGGTCGGTGGTGTCGCAGCCTGCGTCGGCGCGGCAATGCTCGGACCCCGTATCGGGAAGTATGACGCCGAAGGGAAACCCAAAGCGATTCCTGGCCACAGCCTTACCCTTGCAGCCCTTGGTGTATTCATCCTGTGGTTCTGCTGGTTCGGCTTCAACGGCGGTTCCACCGTCTCCATGACGGGTGATGACACCATCGTTGCCGCTTCCCGCATTTTCGTGACGACCAACCTCGCCGCGGCATGCGCGTCCTGCGCCACGATGATCTTCACCTGGATTCGCTACAAGAAACCGGATGTGTCCATGACGCTGAACGGATCCCTCGCCGGTCTGGTCGCCATTACGGCCGGATGTGACGCCGTCAGCGTTCCGGGTGCTGCCCTCATCGGCATCATCGCCGGTATCGTGGTCGTGTTTGCCGTTGAGTTCTTTGACAAGAAAGTGAAGATCGATGATCCGGTCGGAGCCATCAGCGTCCATGGGGTATGCGGCGCGCTCGGCACCATCCTCACCGGTCTGTTCTCCGTAGACGAAGGTGTGTTCTACGGCCATGGCTTCAAATTCTTCGGCATCCAGGTGTTGGGTGTGGTCGTCGTCGCCGCGTGGGTGACCGTCTGCATGCTGATCATCTTCACCATTCTTAAAAAGACGGTCGGTCTGCGGGTCACCAAGGAAGAGGAGATTCAGGGCCTCGACCTGCAGGAGCATGGCTTGGTCGCCGGCGCGTACAGCGACTTCATGCCGGCTGTTCCCAATGGTTTCAGCCATATCATGGAAGATGTCGGCAACCCGACTCCGGTCAATGTCGCCGTTCCTGTGATCGACAAGACGGCCCCGAAGAAACCTGCTGGCGTGAAGTTCTCCAAAGTGGTGATCATCTCCCGTCAGAGCAAGTTCCAGGATCTGAAGAAAGCGATGAACGAAATCGGTGTCACCGGCATGACGGTCACCCATGTGATGGGATGCGGCATGCAGAAGGGACGCAGCGAGTATTATCGTGGCGTACCGGTGGAGATGACGTTGCTTCCCAAGATGAAAGTGGAGATCGTTGTCAGCAAGGTGCCGGTATCGACGGTAATTGATACCGCGGTCAAGGCGCTGTACACCGGTCATATCGGAGACGGAAAGATCTTCGTCTACGATGTGGAGAACGTGGTGAAGGTGCGCACCGGCGAACAGGGCTACGACGCATTGCAGGATGAATCTGACGCCGAGTGACGTTGGATATTACGAATCTTTGCCGGGGGAGGTGATGACACCTCCCCCGTTTTTGTGTGACACGCATGACATTATTCTAAGGTGAAAGTCCTAAGGGGCGTAGATACCGACGAACCCGATAGCGACTTGCAAGCTCCATGTCGTGAGGCATGAGGCGAAAGAAGCAATAGCGAAATCGTGGCCTGACGAACAGGTAACCCGGACAGAGATGCCCGAGTGGCTGATACAAGGCACCCAAAGGGGACAAGCTGGCAAAGAACAGTCAAGCTCCGAAAGGTATCGAGCCTTTGGTTGTAAATCAGACAGGTAAACGAGGAAAGAATAGTGGATTACCGTGCGAGGCCTCTCCAGCGCCTTAGGCTGCAATATCGCCGTATGACGGTGCAGTAACAACGAATGGGGAGGAGTCAGCAGAAGCCATAGTAGCAGAGAGGGACTCTGCGAAGGGCTGAACGAATGAATGCCTTCGAAGAAGAGAAGGCCAATCCGCCAGCGTGGAAAAGGCGAGAGCCTTAACGCGAACGCGATGCGGAAAGGAGGTACCTCATGAGAGGGGAAGACAGGACAGTGCCGAACACTGGGCTGTGCAGGGAGCTGGTCTCGGTCGGGAACATCACCAGCGCCATCAAGAAAGTGAAGGCGAACAAGGGTGCGTGCGGAGTCGACGGCATGGACGTGGCCATGCTGGACGAGCACTTCGCGAGGCATTTCGGTGATATCCGGTCAAGAATTCTTGCAAGGACGTACAGGCCGATGCCTGTCCGAAGGGTGGAGATACCCAAGGACAACGGCGGGGTGCGTCTTCTGGGAGTGCCCACCGTAGTGGACAGGGTAATCCAGCAGGCCATTGTGCAGGTGCTGACGCCGGTGTTCGAGCCGACGTTCTCCGACTACAGTTTCGGGTTCCGCCCGGACAGGAGTGCGGAGGATGCGGTGAGATTGGCACAGACCTACATGTCCGAGGGATACAAGCATGTGGTAGACCTAGACCTGTCGAAGTTCTTCGACACGGTGGACCATGACATCCTCATGGGACTGGTCGACAAGTACATGCCGGACAAGGACATCAGGAGACTCATATTCTCGTTTCTTGAAAGCGGGGTTCTGACGAACGGATGCATGATGGCCACGGCACAAGGCACGCCACAAGGCGGCCCCCTGAGCCCGATGCTGAGCAACATTTATCTGACCCCATACGACAAGGAGCTTGAACGCAGGGGGCTCAAATTCGTCAGGTATGCGGATGACTGCAACATCTTCGTGAAGTCGATGATGGCATCCTACAGGGTGAGGGACAGGGTGATTTCCTATCTTGGGCGCAAGCTCAAGCTGAAGGTGAACATGGAGAAGACAGAGGCGAGGAAGACCGTAGGGTCGAAGTTCCTCGGGTTCGAATTCATCACCAACGGGGAAAAGGAGACGCTCGGCAAGCTCAAGCCCACAGAGAAGAAAGTGAGGAAACTGGAGGACAGAATCCGTGAGATAACGGCACGAAGCCGTGGCGTCAGGATAGAGACTGTCATAAGGGAACTGAACGCGACTCTCAGGGGGTGGATATCCTACTTTGCAAGGGGGAACATGAAGTCGTACCTGAACGAGGAACTGATGCCGTGGGTCAGGAGACGGGTGAGGCAGGTTCTCTACAAGCAGTGGAAGAACGGCCGGAACCGTTGCCACAAGCTAAGGCAACTGGGGGTGCCGGAATGGGTCTTCGGCAAATGCAATTTTGCGAGCAACTCATACTGGAGCATGTCCGGCGGGCCCATGAACAGGGCCCTCACAAACAAGATTCTCGAAGAAAGATTCGGGTTGGTGGATGCCGTAGCCCATTATGCCAAGATTCATGCCCAACGCATGATGAAAGACCGGGTGATGCTGGAATTAAGGTATCACAGTCTATTCGTTTGAACCGCCGTATGCCGAACGGCACGTCCGGTGGTGTGAGAGGAAGGAGCCTGGCGGCTCCCTCCTACTCGATTACGAGAATGACATCATGCGATTGACCAAACGTGAATTGACGGACAAGGAATCCCTGATTGCGGTGCTCCGGGACGGAGTGGTGCTGCACCTGGCCTTTGTGGACGAAGCGGGCGTGGCGTTGTTTCCGGTGAACTATGGATTTGTGGAGACGGACGGAAACGTGGAATTGCTGTTCCATGGCGCTACGGAAGGAAGGAAAGCAACCTTTTTTTCACAGCACAGCCATGTCACCTTTGAGATTGACGTGCCGGAAGGAATGATCACCGGAACGTACGCGTGCGCCTACAGCTACGCCTACCGGAGCGTCATCGGGGAAGGGGATGTGACCCTGATCCAGGATTCGGAACGGAAAATCCGTTGTCTGGATCTTCTGCTTGATCATGTGACGGGAAACGAAGAAAAGCGGGAGTATTCCACCTCGGCGTTGGAGCGTACCAACGTCTATTCGCTTGCCGTCTCCTCGATGACCGGCAAGCGCCGCGCGTGATCACCGTTCCTGTCCAAAGACGATCGTCCGGTTCTTCCACAGGATGATCCTGCTCTCCAGATGGGCGGAAACGGCTCTCGCCAACACCCGTCGCTCCACGTCTTTTCCCACTTCCTTGAGTCCTGTGGGGGTGAACTCATGGTTGACCCGCACCACATCCTGTTCGATGATCGGCCCCTGGTCCAGGTCGCAGGACGCATAGTGGGCCGTTGCTCCGATCAACTTGACCCCACGGTCATACGCCTGCTGATAGGGATTCGCACCCTGGAACGCCGGCAGGAACCCGTGATGGATGTTGATGATCTTTCCCTGCCACTCGTTGATGAAGTGAGGGGTGAGGATCTGCATGTACCGGGCCAGCACCACCAGGTCGATGTCAAACCGCTTGAGCAATGACAGCACCTTCTCCTCCTGTTCCTCTTTGGAGTGGGTCTTGTCCACCGGATAGCAGTAGAACGGGATGCGGAACTGGTTGGCGATGTATTCCAGGTCGGGATGGTTGCTGATGATCAGGGGAATGTCACACTTCAGGTCACCTTCCTCTTTGCGGCTGATCAAATCGTACAGGCAGTGGCTGGTCTTGCTTACCATGATGGCCACGCGGGCGCGGAAATCGCTGTAGTGGATCGACCAGGATAGCCCTTCCTGGGTGGCGAACGAACCGAAATCATCCTCCAATTCCTTGCGGGACATCTTCAGGTCGTTCATATCCAGCTCCAGGCGCATGAAGAATTCATGCTCATTGTCGTCGGTGTGTTGCTGGCAGTGCAGCACGTTGAAGTTCCGCTGGGAAAACCATGACGCTACTTTGGCAAGAATGCCCCGTTTGTCAGGGCATTGGATCAAAATGATGATCTTCCCGCTCTGCCTCATGATGCGTCTCCCTTCGTCTCATCCACTTCGGTGAGCGTGACACCGTCGGCGATGCTGCCGCTTGCGATCTCAACCTTGCGTTTGGCGTCGTCCAGCTGTTTCTCCAAGCTTTTGACCAGTTTGATGCCTTCTTCGTACAGCTTGACGCTTTCCTCCAAATCCACTCCCTGGCCATTGAGTTTTTCGGTGATCTCCTCAACCCGTTTCAAATCCGTTGCAAATGCCATCTCATTCCTCCACGACGGCTTTCCGTTTTCCATCCTGGAAACGGATGCCGATATGTTGCCCCGCCGCCAGAGTGGCGGCATGGGTGATGATGTTTCCCCTTTCATCGGTCGTAACGCTGAATCCCCGCGCCAGGATGGCCAGCGGGTTCAATGCCTCCAACCGGTCTTTCTCAAACCGAATCGTTTCCTGAAGCCCCGCCAGACGAGTACGCATCGCCGCTTCCAACAACGTGCGCGCGCTGGAGATGACTTCCCGTTTTCCCGTGAGCCGTACTTTCGGATTGACGGTTTCCAGCGCTCCCGCCGCTTTGCCCAGAACGCTCTGCCGTTGGGAAAGAGAAAGACGCATGGCCCCCTCCATCCCATCGCTGGCGTTTGCCAGTTGGTACTGCCACGCGGTGATGATTGTCGTCATCCGCTGGTCCAACTCTTCCGCGCGGTAGAAGCGCAGTGCCATTGCCGCTTGATCCAGATTCCGCTGGATGGCTCCGATCAGCGCATCCTCCATTGCGGAAAGGGACTGCCTGAGGTCATTGTAGCCTTTGCTGACCAGTTCCGCGGCGGCGCTTGGTGTGGATGCCCTCACATCGGCGGCATAATCACACAGCGCCCAGTCAATCTCATGTCCGACACCGCTGACCACGGGGATTTCGCTGTCAAAGATCGCTTTCACCACACATTCCTCGGAGAAGGGAAGCAGGTCCTCGATGGAACCACCGCCACGGGCGACGATCAAGACATCGCACAGGTGCAGCAGGTTCGCTTCTTCAATCCGTTGGGCGATGGTGGCAGCCGCCCCGTCTCCCTGCACGACCGCCGGGAGGATCACCACATCCAATGAAGGCGCCCTCCGCCCAAGAATCTGCAGGATGTCCTGCAGCGCAGCTCCCGTCGGGCTGGTCACAACCCCCACTCTTTGCGGATACAAGGGAAGGGGGGCTTTATGGTCTGGATCAAAATAGCCAAGAGCGTCGAATTGTCGTTTCCGCGCTTCCAGCATGGCAAGGATTTCACCGTTTCCTGTCATCTCCATGGCGGAACAGACGATCTGGTAGGTGCCGCGGGGCGGGTAGACGTCGATGGAGCCGGTGACGGTCACTTTGTCGCCATTCTTGGGAGTGAATCCCACACGCCACAGGACGCTTTTGAACATCACGGCGTTGATGACGGCGTCATTGTCCTTCAGCGCGAAAAACCAATGTCCCGAAGAGGCTGGCCGGAAGTTGGAGATTTCACCAGTGACCTTTCAGGCCGTAGAAGGATCCCTCCAGCGTCTGTTTGATCAATGCGGTCAGTTCACCGACGGTCAATTCCTGGGGGAGCAAATCGTTCTGCATGGACCTCACCAGTCCCGAACACAAAAAAAGCGTACCGCATCAGGTACGCTTTACCTTGTGTCCAGGTAAATCAGTCAGCGTGCTCGATGGAGCCGGTCGGGCAGACATCAGCGCACGTACCGCAATCAACGCACTTCTCCGGATCGATCTTGTACGGAGATCCTTCCGAGATGGCGCCAGAAGGACATTCCGACTGACACGTACCGCAAGAAACACACGTATCTTTGATTCTGTAAGCCATAGTAAACTCCTTCACACAACGTTTTCATTCATCATACTTCCTCGAGGTGAGACCGTCAAGAACTGGTAGGAAAAAGCAATCCGTTCCCAGCGTTTTTTTCAAAGGATTCCTGCGGATACGCCATCCTTATGATTTCTTTGGGGCTCGCCGCTCTTTTCGGGTCAGATAGTAGATCGGGGGATTGGTCCCCGTCTTCACGCCGACCTTGTACGCTTCCGGGAAATCCTCAATCATGGAAAGCAGCGAGGAATATCCGAACGCCTTGAAGCTGAAATCCGGTTTGAACCGGTGGATGGAGTTGCCCAGGTTGGCCAGCATCTTCGCCCCGATGCCTTCGCTGTCCGGGGTGGAATCGTAGGCCATGTCAAGGAATTTCAGCAAGGACGTCCGACTGTCCAGCTTGGTGTCCGGGATCTCATCGGAGACGGGATTCAGGTCTTCCAGATACTGGAACTGGTTGCAGGAGTTGATCCAGATCGGTTTGCACTTGGCCTTTTCCCCCAGACCGATGACCGTCTTGCCCAGCTCCCGAAGCCTCAGGGAGAGCATGTAGTATCCGTTGTCCGACGCGACGATGGCGAACGTGTCGATCTCCGGATGCCCGATGGCCAGGGCGACGGCGTCCATCATGATCGCCTTGTCGATCACCTGGTCCTCCCCATTGTGGAACTGCTGGATCACACTGATCGGCGTGCGGGTGATCTGGTCCTGCCATGCCTTGGTGTTCTTGATGGACCAGTCGGCATAGGCGCGCTGGTACAGGATGTCCCCCTGTCCGGAAAGCCACGCGATGATGTCAGGGATGGCCCTGCTGGGTACGTTCTCCGCATCGAAAAAGACGGCGATTTTGCTCATACGTTCGGTATAGCAGAGAAACGGCGTTCCCGCAACCTGCTTGTTTCGAGATGGCCGTTTTAGGTATGCTGGGGAACATGAAAAAACTGGTTCTTGCCGAAAAACCGAGCGTAGCCCGGGAGTTGGCCAAGGTGCTGGGGTGCGTTGGCCGTGAAAAAGGGTACCTGGAAGGTACAGACTACGTCGTCACATGGGCGTTGGGGCATTTGGTCGAACTGGCCCCTCCCGCCACCTACAGCGATTCCTACAAACGTTGGACGCTTTCCTCGCTCCCTATGCTTCCCGAGCCCTTGCAGCAACAGGTCATCGACTCCAGCAAGGATCAGTTCGAGGTGGTCCGTTCCCTGATGGGGCGTCCTGACATCGCTTCGCTGGTCATCGCCACCGATGCCGGACGGGAAGGAGAGCTGGTGGCACGCTGGATCATCAAGATGGCAGGGTATACGGGTTCCTGTGAGCGGCTGTGGATCAGCAGCCAGACGGAAGGCGCCATCCGTGAGGGATTCGCCAATCTCAAACCGGCATCCCTGTACGACAACCTGTACCATGCCGCCGAGGCGCGCGCCGCCGCTGACTGGTACATCGGCATGAACGTCACCCGTGCGCTGACCTGCCAGTATGACGCAAAACTCACCGCCGGGCGGGTCCAGACGCCAACACTGGCCCTGATGACCGGCAGAGAGGATGAGCGGGACAAATTCGTCGGGGCGTTCTACTGGACGCTCCGCGCTGATTTCGGCTCCTTCAGCGCCAGTTACCAGGATGCTGAGGGAAACAACCGCATTCTTTCGGAAGACTTGGCCAAGCATCTCTCCGACAGCCTGCAGGGGAAGACCGGTACGGTGGTGTCCGTGGAAAGCGTCGAGATGACCGAACAACCGCCGCTGGCTTATGACCTTACCGAGTTGCAGCGGGACGCCAACATCATGCTGGACTTCAGCGCCAAGATGACGCTGGATACGCTGCAGAAATTGTATGAGACCTACAAGATCGTCACCTATCCGCGGACGGACAGCAGGTACATCACCCACGACATCGTCGCGACGCTCCCTGATCGTCTGAAGGCGCTCTCCGGAACGCCGTTCGCTTCGTTGTCGTCCCTGTACCTTGCCAACGGCTACCGGGTGGACGAGAACCGGTTCGTCAAGGATATGGCGGTGACGGATCATCACGCCATCATCCCCACGGAACAACGGGTCGACCTGGCCCGTCTGTCCAAGGATGAACGCGCCCTGTGGGAGTTGATCGCCACACGCTTCCTGGAAGTACTTTCTCCGGACTACGTCTATACGACCACGACGGTGAAGATTGATGTGGAAGGAACGTTGCTGCAGGCGCGTGTATCCGTTCCAAAGAGCCAAGGATGGCACGCCGTCTCCCGGCTGGTGGGACGAAGAAATCTGTTGGGCGAGGTGACGGATGATCCCGCGACGCTCTCCGGCATCACGGTCGGCCAGAACCTCACCGTGCAAAGCGTGAAGAGCCGCAGACAGGCCACCCCGATGCCGGAGCGGTACACCGACGCCACCTTGCTCTCCGCCATGGAGCATGCCGGCCGGTTCGTCGATGACGCCGAAGCGAAAAAACACCTGGGCGCCGGACTGGGCACGCCGGCGACCCGTGCCGACCTGATCGAAAAACTGGTCCAGTACCACTATGTCGACCGGGTGGGGAAGGAATTCGTCCCAACTCCCAAGGGGAGGGAAGTGGTCCGGCTCGCGCCGCTGCAGCTTCGTTCCCCAGAGCTCACCGGAAGGTGGGAAGAACGGCTTGACGGCATCGCCAAGGGTACGGAGGATCCTGACCGGTTCATCGCGGACATCAAACGGAACGCCCGCGAACTGGTCGGCCAGATCATCTCCACCCGGGATTCCTACGCTCCGGTATTTCCCGATGGAAAGGAGTGCCCGTTCTGCCATGGCCCGATGATGAAGGCCGTCGACGAGGTGGGGCGCACCCACTACATTTGCCAGCGCCTTTCCTGCTCGTATGAAGAAATGGAGCTCAAACGCAGGGTGCCGGTGGAAAAACCGGTTGTTCCAGAGCCGGTCAAAAAAGCCGTGGTGGTCAAACGGGTTCCCGTTTCCGCCTCGGCACGTCCGGACGGAATGCGCAAAGTGGTGGTGAAGAAAAAGCCGATGGCTTCCTTCAGCCTGCCGGATGACGTGGAGACCGCGCCGTCGTACACCTATGTGACGGAAACGGTGGTGGTAACCCCAAGCAAGCGGCAACGGCGTGATGACCGCGACCGGCGTGAGACTCCGATTCGCAATCCCCGCATGAGCGGCGGAGGGGATTCCTATGAGGGTGGTGGCACCATCGCCGATTTTCTCCGCGCCAAAGAGCAACGGGACAAACATCACGGACGGCATTGAGGAAGATTTTGGAACATCACTGTTATTATTGAAACATTCTGTTATCCTATGGACATACCACAGTGCTTTCTGCTATGCTGTCCCATCGAGGAGCGGATATGCGCATTGCGATTGTCGGATATGGGAAGATGGGGCGGTTGATCAAATCGACCGCGGAAGCCTCTGGTATCGAGGTTCCTGTCGTCATCGACCCGATTTCCAAGGATCCGGGGGTGACAGCCACGGATGTCTGTGAACAGAATCTTTCTGACGTCCAGGCGGTGGTGGAGTTCTCCACCCCCAGCGTGGTCGTCGATCATCTGAAAGTATACACCCGCATGGGGCTGGATGCCGTCATCGGGACGACCGGGTGGACGGACAAGTTGCCTCAGGTGCGGCAGATGGTGGAGACTTCCTCCAGTTCCGTCATCTACAGCGGGAATTATTCGTTGGGGGTGGCCGTATTCCTCAAGCTGGTGCGGCAGGCCGCCGCGATGCTGGGCAAAGCGGGAGGCTATGACAGCGGGGTGTTCGAAATGCACCATGCCGCCAAAGCGGACAGCCCCAGCGGGACGGCGTTGATGCTTGCCCAAAGTCTCACCGACGCGGGAGCAGGCAAGGACAAGATCGTTTCGGAGACATTGCATCGCACCCGGGAAGCGGATGAAGTGCAGGTCGCCAGCCTGAGGGTTGGCAGCGTTTTCGGGACGCATACCGTCTATTTTGACAGTGACGCGGATACCATCGAGCTTACCCATCGGGCGAAGAACCGCCAAGGATTCGCCCAAGGCGCCATTACGGCGGTCACCTGGCTGGTCGGGCAGAAGCCCGGGCTGTACACGCTGGATGACCTGATTTCGCACATTATGTGACCCAGGAGAAAGATATGGAAAAGATTACGTTCCGCGGTGTGTATACCGCAATGGTTACGCCGTTCACCAAAACGGACAATATCGATGAACAGGCGCTGTATGACATGATCAACAGCCAGATCGCCTCCGGCGTATCCGGCCTGGTGCCCTGCGGCACCAGCGGTGAAAGCCCGACGCTCAGCCATCTGGAGCATGACCGGGTGATCGCCTTGACCGTTCATTACGCCAAAGGCAGGGTGCCGGTGATCGCCGGTACGGGAAGCAACGCCACCAGTGAGGCGATCCAGTTGTCCCGTCACGCCCAGACCAACGGCGCAGATGCCTGCCTGTTGGTCAATCCGTACTACAACAAGCCGACGCAGAAAGGGCTGTACCTTCATTTCAAGGCGGTCGCGGACAGCGTGGATATCCCCTGCATCCTGTACAACATCAAAGGAAGAACCGGGGTGAACATCGAGACGGACACGTTGGTCAAGCTGGCCAATGATTGCCCGAACATCGTCGGCGTCAAAGAGGCCAGCGGCAACCTGGTGCAGATGGAGGATGTGATCAAACGCAAACCCTCCAGCTTTGCCGTCCTTTCCGGGGATGACAACCTCAGCCTGGATTTGATCGAACGGGGTGGGGACGGTGTTGTTTCCGTCGCGTCCAACATCTGCCCTGCGTTGATGAGCAAAATGATCGGTCTCGCGTTGGACGGAAAGATGGCCGAAGCGCGGAAGATTGAGGAGAAGTTGGCTCCGTTCTTCAAGGCTTGCTTCATTGAGACCAACCCGATCCCCATCAAGACGGCCATGGCTCGGTACGGTTGGTGCGAGGAGAGTTTCCGCCTGCCGCTGTGCACGCTGGCCACGGAAGAACACCGGCAGATCCTGTATCAGGCGTTGGATGACCTGGATGCCATCGGCGCCATTGTGAGGCGGTAACAGATGGCGACCGTCAACAACCATTTCCTCACGTTGTCCAGCGGATACCTGTTTCCTGAGATCGCCCGTCGGACAAAAGCGTGGCAGGAGAAGCATCCCGACGCAAAGGTGCTCAGGTTGGGCATCGGCAACACCACCGAGGCGCTCGCACCGGCGGTATGCCAGGCGATGAAGCATAAGATCGACCTGCTCTCCGATCGCGCCACGTACACCGGATACGGCGACGAGCAGGGCGACGCGTCGCTGAGAAAAGCGCTCTGTGGTTTCTATCATGACCATTGGGGTGTGGATCTGGATCCGATGGAGTTCTTCATCAGTGACGGGGCGAAGAGCGATGCGGCGAACATCCAGGAACTGTTCGGACAGAACAACATCGTCGCCGTACAGGATCCCGCCTATCCCGTGTATGTGGACAGCAATGTCGTGGGAGGCCGTACCGGCGCATACAACAAGGAAAAGGAAGGGTATGACGGGTTCGTCTATCTTCCCAGCGTGGCGGAGAACGGGTTCATTCCCGATCCTCCATCGGTGCATGTCGATCTGATCTATCTGTGCAGCCCGAACAATCCCACCGGCGCGGTTGCGACAAAAGCGCAACTGAAGGCGTTCGTCGACTACGCCATCCGGGAGAATGCGGTGATCATCTTCGACGCCGCCTACAGTTCGTACATCACCGATGACCAGTACCCCCATTCCATCTACCAGGTGGAAGGGGCCCAGCGGTGCGCCATTGAGATTTCCAGTTTCAGCAAGTTCGCCGGTTTCACCGGAGTCCGTCTGGGATGGACGGTGGTTCCCAAACAGCTGGTCTGTCAGGATGCCGGTCCCGGAGTGCTCAACGGTCTGTGGAACCGCAGGCAGTGCACCTTCTTCAATGGAGCCAGCAACATCTCCCAATACGGTGGAGAAGCTTCCCTTTCCGGAGAAGGGTACAAACAGTGCATGCAACTGGTCGACTACTATCTGGAGAACGCAAGGATCATCCGTCAGGGACTGGAATCCGTCGGCCTGGTCTGTTATGGTGGTGTCAACAGCCCGTACATCTGGGCCCGAACACCGAAGGGCATGACCAGCTGGCAGTTCTTTGATCTGCTGCTTGACCGTTGCCATGTGGTGGTTACCCCGGGATCCGGTTTCGGCCCTGCCGGTGAAGGGTATGTGCGGGTTTCCGCGTACGGTCATCGTGAGGATGTGGTGGCGGCGATGGAGAGCATCCGGAGGAATTTCAGCGTATGAGCGACAAAACACTTCCCCTTTCCGATGAGCGGCTGCAGGAGCTGGCCTCCCGATTGCCCACGCCGTTCTATCTGTACGATGAGTCGGCCATCCGGGAGAACGCGTTGGCGTTCAAGGCCGCTTTTTCCTGGGCGCCAGGATTCACCGATTACTTTGCCGTCAAGGCGTGTCCCAATCCGGTGATCATCCGGATGCTCAGTGAGTTGGGCTTTGGCGCGGATTGTTCCTCACTCCCTGAGTTGTTGCTTGCCGATGCCTGCGGCATCCGTGGGGAACGCATCATGTTCACCAGCAACGACACCCCGGTGGAGGAATTTGATGAAGCGTACCGCCTCGGCACGGTGATCAACCTGGATGACATCACGCATATCGACAGCCTGAGGACGATTCCCCAGACGATCTGCTTCCGCTACAACCCCGGTCCGGAACGGACGGGGAACGCCATCATCGGCAATCCGGTGGACGCAAAGTATGGGGTGCGGAGTGACCAGATCTGTGACTGTTACCGGATCATGAAGGAGAAAGGGGTCAAACGGTTCGGCCTGCACACCATGGTGGCGTCCAACGAGCTGGACGGCCAGTACATCGTGGAGACGGCGCGGATGCTGTTTTCCCTTTGTGGAAAGATTTATCGCGAAACCGGGGTGCGCATCTCGTTCCTCGACCTGGGCGGCGGGATCGGCATCCCGTACCGGCCGGAACAACAGCGGATGGATATCCGGGATGTGAGCCAAAAGATCCATCAGTTGTACGATGAGATGATCGTCAAAACCGGTCTGGGACCGGTTTCCATGGCGTTTGAGTGTGGCCGGTACATCACCGGTCCGTACGGATACCTGGTCACCAAAGTCCGCCACGTCACCCACAAGTACAAGGAATTCGTCGGTGTGGACGCCACGATGGCCGATCTGATGCGGCCGGGCATGTATGGAGCCTACCATCACGTCAGCGTGGTGGGGAAGGAACAACTGCCCCATGACCACACGTATGATGTTACCGGCTCCCTCTGTGAGAACAATGACAAGTTTGCCATCGACCGGGCGCTTCCCGCCATCACGGAAGGGGATGTGTTGGTGATCCATGACGCCGGCGCGCATGGACATTCGATGGGGTTCAATTACAATGGAAAGCTGCGTCATGCCGAATATCTTCTCCATCCGGACGGGACGGTGACGATGATCCGCCGCGCCGAGACGTACGACGATTATGTGGCGACCTTGCGGTTTCCTGGATGTGAGGTGAAGGTATGAGTTTCCACTACGAAAGCAGAGTCTATTATTCCGATACGGACTGTGAAGGCATCGCCTACCACGCCCGGTATCTGGACTGGGCGGAACACGCCCGTACCGAATGGATGCGTTCCCTCTTCGGGAGTCCATCCCAGGTGGTGGAGCGCTACCACATGCTGTTTGTCGTCAAGACGATCACCATCGAGTACCACCGTCCGCTGAAGTTGGATGATCCGGTAAGGGTGGAAAGCTCGCCGGTGGAGTGGGGCGCCTTCTCGTTTGTCCTTCTGCAGGAGATTTTCAGCGGAGAAGAGAAAAAAGCCACCCTCAAAGTGAAGGTGGCCTGTCTGGATGACCGGACGCTCCGGCCCGCCAAACTCCCGGATACATTCGTCGCAAGCTTCAGTTGACCGTATCGGATACCGGGACGGAGACCAACGTCGAGACGCTCCCCACCGATCCCAGCTTGGACGCGGAGATGATCAGATCATAGCGATGCGTTCCCGCGATGGGGGAGCTGACCGTCAACGAGGAGCTGGTGGCTCCCGAGATGGCGATTCCTTCGCAGTACCATTGGTAGATCAGATCTGATGTGGTCAGGCCGGCCTTCGCCAGATTGCTCGGGCTGAACTGCAGGGTGAATGGTTCGTTCCCTTTGGGGGTGGTCGGTTGGCAGGTGACCGTCCCTTGTACGGGAAGCGAAGTGTTGTTGGTCACCGAGAGGGAGAATGAATTGCTCATGTCCCCGATGACCAGCGCGATTGTTCCGCTGGAAGTCGTTCCGTCCACCACCCGGATGGCGATGGTCGAGCCGGAGACGGAGACCGTGTCACTGATCAATCGGGTGGAGAACACGTAGGAACCGGCGGCAAGCGTCTTGACCAGTTTGCCTGTTCCATTCCCGTTGTTGGTGATCTCTCCCGCGTCGATTTCCACCGCGTTTCCCTTCTGGTCGGTCAGCGTGAACAACAGATAGGCATCAGTGGAGACCTGGTCGGTCGGCCAGCTGAACTGCAGGGAAACTTCGCCTTCACCGGGAAGGGTTTCCAGAGAGAGTGTTGCCGTAGTGGTCGCCGGTGAGAACCGTTGGGTTGTGGAACCGGTTGCCAGTACCTTGCCGTTCGGGTTCAACGCTTCGACGGTGATGCTCCACGTCCCGATGGCGATGTTGCCCAACGTAATGGGACTGGTTTCCGCCGTCAGGTCGATCGCCGTGGAGACGGCCGGCCCTGTGGCCGTAACATGGTAGCTGGATATCTCCAGTTCCGCGTCGGTGGGTTTGACGCTCCGCTCCTGTTCGGAAAACTGGCTGCACTGGATTTCCAGGGTGGCCTGGACGGTGCGTTCCTCCGGGGCGCTTGTCTCATGGTTGCATCCCGCTCCAAGCAGTATGGTTGCCATGATCAGCGCCAGAACGCCAGAGTGAATGGTTCGTTGCATAGGAATCCTCCTGTAGGGTTTTCCCTATCTACCTCTGAACTTGCGTTTTTGGTCGGAGTTTCCTACACTGAATGCATGAATGTATTGATCCATGACGCGTCCAACCAGGGCGCGACGAGGTTGGCGTTGCACCCCCAGTGGGTGGAAGCGGATGGCGTGGCCACATTGGTGAATGTGTCGTATCAAGGGACGAATCTGTTGGTCTCTTTTCATGTCAAGGAACCCCAGCTGAGGAGAATGTGCACCCACCACAACGATGCCGTATGGACGGACAGTTGCGTGGAAGTGTTCCTCAAGCGGCCGGACCAGGCTGAGTATGTCAATTTTGAGTTCAGTGCGGCGGGATTCTGCCATGTGGCCCGGGGGACCGGCCGTTCAGGCAGGCAATCCTATCCGGACGCGGGGCTTGCGTCCGTTCCTCTCCAGGTACGGATTCTGGAGAACACGCTCACCCAGAGCCGGTGGGACCTTTCCGTGACGCTGGATCTGTCACGTTTCGGTTTGGTTGAGGAGGGGGGATCCCTGAAGGGGAAAATCCTTTTTGGCAACTTCTACAAATGCGGAGACGGATTGGAAAAGCCCCATTATCTTTCCTACGCGCCGATCGACACGGACCAACCGGACTTTCATCGCCCGGAGGCGTTTGTGCCGTTTCAGTTCGTCTGAACGGGCAGTTTCTCCACCCTGAGGAGCCGGAGCATCGCCAGATGTGCCAGGTTCAGGCCGAAGATGCCGGTGACGGTGGGGAGGGACCCCAGCACTTTCCCTTCTTCCGGGTGATAGGTGAAGGAGACCGGTTCCGGACTGTAGACGACAGAGATGCCTCGGCCGACGCCTCGTTTGCGCAGTTCCTGCCGTACCGTCCGTGCCAACGGACAGACGGTGGTGTCCATCAGATCGGCCGTACGGACCAACGTGGGGTTTCTCCGGAGCGCCGCTCCCATGGAACTGACCACTGGCTTTTGGGCAAGATAGGCAGCTTCGAGAAGCGCGCACTTGCTTTTCACCGAATCGATGGCATCCACCAGAAGATCCCCTGCCTGCGAAACTACTTCTGATGCGTTTTCCGGTGTGAGGTACATCGGAAACGCCTGAACCACACAATCCGGGTTGATGGCCTTCACTCTGGCCGCGGCGATCTCAACCTTGTTTTTTCCCATATCCGGCCAGGTGGCAAGAAGTTGCCGGTTCAGGTTGGATGGCTCCACCTTGTCGAAGTCGATCAAACACACGCTTCCGATTCCCAGTCGCACCAAACCTTCCAACGCGTATCCGCCTACGGCGCCCAGCCCTACGAACGTGACGCTCTTGTGGTGCAGCTTTTCCACCGCCTCAGGTCCGATCAGACGGATGGTCCGTACAAATTGCTCGTCCCGCATTGATTCTCTCCTCAAGTTGCGTTTCGGTCAGCCCGAGCCGTGCCTGGCAGGCGCGATACATGGCTGCCAATGTTTCCGTTTCCTTCTCATCCTGGCTGTCCGTTTCCAACAGGAACGGAACGTCCAGTTGTTCCAAATGGTTCCAAAGATTGCTTTGTACCGTCCGTGGCCCCAGACTGACCACACAGCGGCATTTGGCGGCACATCGCGCCGTCTCCACGCTTCCGGTGAATCCGTGCCAGATGGAGGGAACGGAACCGTCCAGCAGGGAAAGCAGTAGCCCGTCGGCTCGTACGGCATGGATGCTGACCAACCGACGCAAGGTGGTTGCCATCTGGAGGATCTGACGGAACGTGGCGACCTGGGTTTCCATGTGGGGGAACCGCGCGTCCAGTCCCACTTCCCCGATCTGCCAGGAAGGATGGTCCTTCAATATCCTCCCCATTTCTCCGATTGCGTCCTCTTGATCCGTTCCGTCGGGAAGCAACCCCACCGAGGGGATGGAAGGAGCCGTGATGGCGGACAGCTTCGTCCATTCCTCCCGCCTGCTGGTGCAGACAATGCCCCAGGCGTTGACGGCGGCCTCCAGATGGAGATGAGCGTCAAAGTACCTCATGCCACCAGCACCAGATACGTGACGACGATCGAGATGGCGATGGACGCGATCATCGGAAGTTTCTTCATTCCCACGAGGAATGCCGCAAGGACTCCGAGTAATCCGGCGTACCAACGCGCTTGGAAATCGGTGATGGCTCCGGGAAACACCAGAGCCCCGATGGCGGCCACCGGCAGCAGGTGCATGCACCTGTCAAGGAATGGCGTGGTGGCGCCAAGCCGTTTCCCGAAGAACGGGATGAGCCGGACGATGAGTGTAGCCAAGGCAGAGGCAAGAATGTACACAACGATGGGGATTCCGTGGCTCATGACTCCTCCTGGACGCGGGAAGGCCGAAGCGCCCCGATTCCCGTCGCAGTAAGCATGGAAATGACGAACGCCCATCCTTTCCCAATGTCAGCCAGTACCACCAGCAGGCTGTTCATCACGGCGGAAATGGCGGCGATGCACAGCATCCATGCCCCTTCACGAAGATACGCTCCAGCGAGCAATGAGCTGAACATGGCGTACAGCGTCACTCCGACGGCGAGCTGCAACGCGACGGGAAGGAACGAGCCGATGATGAATCCGACGATCGTCCCGCTGCACCAGCCGAGGTAACTGATGATCTGCAATCCCGCCATGTAGCGTCCATTCAACGTACTTTCCTTCATCGTGGAGACGGAAAACACCTCGTCCGTCGTGCCAAAGGCGATGAAAAACTTCCTGAGGTTCCCCGTTTCCTCAAGACGCGCCTTGATCGCCGCGCCCATGAACAGGTAGCGGAGGTTGACCAGCGCCACGGAGATGACTAATTCCGTCAGCATGGCGCCTCCGACGAGCAGGCTTTCCGCCAGAAACTGGCCGCTGCCTGCAAAATTGGTCAGGGAAAACAACGCCGCTTCCCATAATCGGAGGCCGTCTTTGCGGCACACCAAACCGAATGCCATAGCCGTGGGGAAGTACCCCACGCAGATGGGGAAGCCGTCCTTCACGCCTTCCCGAAAGGAGAGATAACCTGGGTACATGGTCAAAATGGTAGCCCTTTCCCTGGGTTGGTGCAAGCTGTGCTTCATGGTATACTTGCCAGAGGAGGTGCCCGATGGCGCTCTTTTTGACCAACACCGGTTTGTCCACTCTGAAGCATGGTGATTCGTTGGATGAGGCGACGTTGCTCGCGTTGATGGAACAGGGAAAGCGGAATGCCACGGCGAACGGCGAGGTGTATTACACCCGGCTTCTCGACAGCGGTCTGGAACTGGTGTTTCGCGTCTCTGAACGGGAAGGTGGTGTTGATGTGTACGGACTGGACACCCATATGGCGGGGCGTTGCGTCTGGACGGCCCAGCCGGTCGTCACCGTGGGGAAACCTGAGTACCTGGGTATGGATCTGCTTCTGACCGACCCTTCCCAGCATTGCGCGTTCGTCATGGGTATCGTCCGTTCGGCGTTGCTGGCCCCGATTGATGATCATTCCATTCTGGACATCCAGGTGTGCGCGTTTCCCACCGGCATGGATGTGTATGACAGCCGGGAGGCGTTCGAGGCGATGGTTCCGGAGGAGAACCGGCCGTTGGACCGGCAGATCCTTCCATATCATTATCTTCTGGCGCGGGAGGAATCCGTCCCAAAGAAGGTCCGGGAGGCGTCGAAGAAACAGGAGATGATCAACCTGTTCTGCGGGCCGGTGCTGGCCACGCAAAAACGGGACAACGGGTTTCAGGGGACCAGCCTGTTCGTCTCCACCGTGGCGACGGAAATGGGGCACATCGATGTGGTGTATGACGGGACGCAGGTCGAGCCGCCTGAACCAGGCAGTTACCTGGTGGCGAGCGCCTATTTTTCCGGCGACGTGCTCTCCATCCGGCAAGCAGACCTCGTTCCTTGACAAAAACGGTGAGGGGGAAGGATACTTCTGATATGTCCAATTCGATCATCACCAAAAAGGCGTTGGCCCAGGCACTGAAGGAATGCATGAAAACCAAACCGTTGGACAAGGTCTCCATCGGAGAGATCTGTGAGAAGTGCGGTCTGAACCGGAAAAGCTTTTACTACCATTTCCAGGACAAGTATGAGCTGGTCAACTGGATCTACGAGATGGAGATCAACCGGAAGATCCAAAGCGAGATCAAGACCAAACGGTCGGGGGAGCTTTCCCTGATGATCTGCCAGTCCATTTATGACGACCGGACGTTCTATCTCAATGCGCTGCAGGTGTCCGGCCCCCATTCGTTCCATGATTATTTCTGCCGTCAGATCGAACCTCTGGTGGAAAAAACGCTGAGCATCTCGGAAGATGATGGTCTGGACTTGTCCGAATTGTCTGATTTGATCGGGGATTTCTGTCTTTCCGCCGTGCGGAGGTGGATCGCACGACCCAATCCTTCCTCTCCAGAAAAGTTCCTTGATGAACTGACAAAAGTCAGCATATCACTCTGTGCCAAAATGATTAGCATGTTTTTGCCTGACCAAGTTTGAACGTAATGACCGTTTTTGGGACACTTGGGTAAAACTGACCATTTTTCTTTTTTTTGTCAAGGTATATATCTACAATAACAATCGTTATCCGAACGAGAAGAGGTAGGTATATGGGAAAGCTGAAAAACTCGATCACCGCTGCAGTCGCCCAGGTCGGCATGAACTACATCGGCGATGATCCGGAGAAGAATCTTCCCAAGTTGATGGCTTGGGTGGACAAGATCGACACGAAGGGCGCGTACAAGAAGCAGCGGGACTTTGTCCGCTCCATCATCAACAACCCTGACAGCAACTGGTACAAGTACATCATCAGTCTGTGGAAGGATATTGACCCCGAAGTGCGGAAGGTGATGTTCAACAACTTCTTCATCAACTCCGTCATCATCGGTCGTGCCAACCAGAAGGATCTTGCCAAGGAACATGACATCAACCTGCCGTGGGCCATTTTGATGGACCCGACCTCGGCATGCAACCTGCACTGCATCGGATGCTGGGCGGCTGATTATGGCAACAAGCTCAACATGGATTACGCCACGCTGGATTCCATTATCAACCAGGGGCGGGCGCTTGGGACATACATGTACATCTACAGTGGCGGAGAGCCGCTGGTGCGCAAGGCGGACATCATCAAGCTGTGCGAAGCACATCCTGACTGCGAGTTCCTTTCCTTCACCAACGGTACGTTGATCGACGAACAGTTCGCCGATGACATGCTCCGGGTGAAGAACTTCGTTCCTGCCATCTCCATTGAGGGGTTCGAGGACGCGACGGACTTCCGCCGTGGCAAGGGTACCTACCAGAAGGTCATCAAGGCGATGAACATCCTCAAGGCCAAACGGCTTCCGTTCGGTATTTCCTGCTGCTACACCAGCAAGAACTATGATGTGATCGGCAGTGAGGCGTACATCGATTCGATGATCAACATGGGCGCCAAGTTCGCCTGGTTCTTCACCTACATGCCGGTAGGCAAGGATGCCGTACCGGAACTGATGGTCACTGCCGAGCAGCGCAAGTACATGTATGACAAGATTCGCGCGTACCGCAAGAACAAGCCGATCTTCACCATGGATTTCTGGAATGACGGTGAGTTTGTCAACGGATGCATCGCCGGTGGCCGTTGCTACCTGCACATCAACGCAAACGGCGACATCGAGCCATGCGCGTTCATCCATTACAGCGACAGCAACATCCACGACACGACGCTGCTGCAGGCGTACAAGAACCCGCTGTTCATGCAGTACCACAAGAACCAGCCGTTCAACAAGAACATGCTCCGGCCGTGTCCGCTTCTGGACAATCCGGGCAGATTGAACGACATGGTCCACGCAAGTGGGGCGAAGTCCACCGATTTGGAGCACCCCGAGGACGTCACCGATCTGTGCAAGAAGTGCGTTCCCGCGGCAACCAATTGGGCGCCGGTTTCCCAGGAGATCTGGGACAACAGCGCGGCGGGCAAGCGCGCCAAGGAGAAAGAGGCGTTGGCCAAGAACGCGTAACGTTCCAGACGCTTCGGCACAACGGCATGTGGGGATACCTGCATGCCGTTTTTCGTATGCACGATACCGTTTTGGTTGTTGTCTTGTGCAGAAATAAACGAACAAAGAGAGATGTTCTTTGTGTATCGGAATACAAAAAGCCGCTTTCCGGAATCCGAAAAGCGGCTATGAAAATCGGGCTGGGCGGATTTGAACCGCCGACCCCAAGTCCCCCAGACTTGTACGCTAAACCCCTGCGCTACAGCCCGTCATGCAAGTAGCAACCTTACCATAAGTGCAGATGAAATGTCAAAGGGGGTTCTTGCAGATTTCGCAATTATAGAATACATTATGACACAACAGGTAAATCTGAGGGGTGCATAATGGGAATGATATCGAGAGATGCCCGTCGCGTTACGCTTCTGTTCGTGCTCATGGTCTGCGCTTTGGTCGCCGTTTCGGCGTATCAGTTCTCTCCGCTCGAACAAAGTTTTGCGCCGACGGGGGTCGAGAGTACAAAGACCTATACCATCACCAATGACAGTGATGATTCCATCGCCATCACCATCACCGCGTTGATCAGGGACCAAAATGAGAATGGGGAAGAGATCAATCGTCCGGCAACCAATTATTTTTCCATCCAGCCTTCCAAGGTAATCGTCAAAGCACAGTCCAGCCAGATCATCCGGGTGCAGTATCGTGGTCCGCGGACGGTGACCAATGAGCTGAGTTTCCGTATCAAGTCTGAGCAGATATCCTACAACAAAGGCAAGCAGAGTACGGACAAGGGGATGTTCAACTTCCTGTACAACTATGTCACCAGCGCGTATGTCGCTCCTGCCAAGACGATTGAGAAAGTTTCCATCACCAACGTTCAAAAAGCAACCGGTGCGGATGGTGCGACAAATCTGGCCGTCACCGCGTCCAATGAAGGTACGGTCCATCAGCTGTTGCTCAACGCCATCCTTACGGTGACGGACAGCAAGGGGAACAGTGTGGATCTGGACACCAAGGAACAGCTGGGTAGCCTGCTTGGACTGAACATTCTTGCCAAAAAGAATGTGACCGTCCAGATTCCAATGCCCGAAGGATTGTCGCAGGCCGACGGCGTTTCGTATAAAGCGACCATCAAGTATTCCAGATAACGTTGGACGCGAATGAGCCATAGAGGATATCGACAGGGGATTGCGACTGATGTATTGATCATCCTTTTGGTTTTTTCTCTCTCGGTGTTCTTTCGCACCTGTTTCCATCAACCCCTGCAACAAGAGGAACAACAAACAATCCAGCCAGCTGAACGTCAAACCTCTCAGCCGGCTGATATTGTTGTGGAAACTCCGGTGCCGGAATCATCGCCGCTACCGGTTGAGCCCGCCCAACCTGTCGTATCCCAGCCAGAACCATCTACTCCCAACGTACCAGTCGCTCCCCAACCGGAACAACCGGCCCCCCAGGTGACCGGGCCGGAACCTCCCTCCCAGCCGGAGGTAGAACCAACCCTTGTGCCGCAACCTCCCAAGACACCAAGCGTCACCATCAAAAAGATGATTCCCGATCCTCCGACACTGTTCACGCCGACCGTCATGACGCAGGAGGATTATGACCTGTTCTACGCTCCCCAGGCGACGGAAACGGAGAGTGAGGAAGAAGATCCCTTTGCCGATTTCTTTGTTTCCGGTGAAGACGCGGTGACGTACGAGGATGGCCTGTACTATCTCTCCCTGTATATCAATGACGAATATGTCGGTGACATCGAGACGAAATTCGCCAATCCTGAGAAACTGCTCAACGCCACCGATTTGTCTTCCTACCTGAGTTCAACGTTGAAAACGGAAGCGAATGAACGACTGTTCGCCGGGAATCCCCAGTATCTCTCCTTGGAGGATCTGCAGGCCCGTGGAATGCCCACCACGTTCGATAGTGCGGCGTTTGCCCTCCACATGACGGTGGATTACAACGACATGACAGTCCGTATCCTGTCCGTCGCTTCGGGAAGTTCCTCACGACGTGACCGGTATACGATGAGCGGGGCGACGGTGCTGGATCCTGCGAAATTCTCTTGGGTCGCTTCGATGAGCCTGTATGGCGCATTGACTTACCCGTCGGATTTCAGCGCGCTGACCAGCCAGACGGGAACACTGTACATCAACAACGCGTTGGGATTCCTCGGATGGGGCGTCAACTTCTCCACCAGCTTGTTCTCGACAAGTCCGTATTTCTCTCTGGGTACATGGACGGCGTTCCACGATTTCCCCGAGTCCAGCCAACGGCTTACCATCGGTTCGGTGGGAACCAACCTCAGCGCCCGCACCACCAGCGAAATGAGCATTGACGCCAACATGGGATTCACCGTGGAAAAGAGCTACAGCTATGGCAGCGGTTCGGCGCTCCGCAACCAGTTCCAGTACTCCATTGAGGTGATCGAGCCCTCCACCGTGAAGATCTACATGAACGGCGAGGAGGAATCCAACGTAGTGTTCCAACGGCGGCTTACTGCCGGCACCTACCGCCTGAAGGACTTCGTCTTCACCCAGGGGGCGAACAAGATCCGCATCGACATCATCCCGGAATCCCGGCCGGATGACATTTCCACCTATTATGTGGACACCAGCTATGATTCCCGCCTGTTGGGGCGGGGGGATACGGTATACGGGTATGGAGCCAGCATTCCACGGGGCAACAGCACCACGTATACGGGAAGCGCCTTCCATTTCAAGAATCCGTTGAAGGACACCTATCTCAGCTATTATCCTCAGTATTTTACCACGCGGTACTGGCAATCCATCGGTCTGACGGATACCTTCTCACTTTCCCTTGACCTGTCCGCCACGCCAGGGGGTTTTCAGCGGTACGTTCAACGGAGTGTGGGCGACGATGATCGGGACCACCCAGTTCCAGGGGACGACCCGTTTCAGCGAGGCGTATGACGTGCCGTTATTCAACGGGACGATAACGGAGCGGTTCAACGATACGGTGATGAAAAACTTGGGGTCCTTGTCCCTCAGCATGGGGCTCGTGTCTCCCGCGACGGCAAGCAGTTCCTTCTCTTCCTCGGACATTCCGCTCACGCTGACGGGTTCGTTCTCCTATTCCGGCACCGGATTGCTGACCAAACTCCGGTATTCCCTCAGTGGAACAACCACGTACATCAACGGAAACGCGTATCCCACCTGGAGTATCAGCGGAACCACCGGATTCCGCCTGTTCAAGGGGCTTGCCATCTCCGCGGCGCTGACGGTCAGCGCGTCGGACAGCGACCAGCCATGGAACCCTGAAGTGACGGCGACGATCAGCGGCGGGTATTCCTTCTCGTCCAAAGTGAGTTCTTCCGCTTCCACGACGTATACGACAAACAGTGAAACGCTTACTTCGGTGGGGCTCTCGTATCGTCCTACGGATACGGACAGCATTTCCCTTTCCATGTCTGGATTCCGGCTGGACAAACCGCTGAACCATTCCTTGTACGGCGTGTGGTCCCATACAGGCAAGTTCTCCTCCTTGACGTTCCGCCAGCAGGCGTCCAGTTCGTACCAGACATTGACGACAAGCGCCACGTTGTCCACCGCCATCGCGTTCGCCGACGGGGTGTTCGGCATGGCGCGTTCCGTTTCAAACAATTTCCTGTTGATCAAGCCGGTAGGGGAGTTGCGGCACAGTCAGATTTCCGTAGCTCGGAGCATGGACAACTCGCCGCAGGTGGTGCCTTCCTATCTGGGAGCCGGGCTGTTCACCAACATCACTCCGTATCAGGAAAACAACGTAGTCGTCTACAGTGGCGGTTCGGATGCGTATTCCACCAGCACCTCGTTCATGTACCAGTTTACCCCCAGCGGCAGACAGGCGTATGTCGCCCGGATTGATCTTCCTCCAACCTTTACCGTAACCGGGGTGATCACCCATGCCGATGGCACGGTGTACGACCAGTATTCCTCCCCGATCTATCGGGTGACCAAAGGAGAGAATGGGGAAGACGTCCTGGAGATCGACAATGACTTCTACCTGTTCACCGATCAGGAAGGCCGGTTCGTCATCAACTCGATGCCTTCCGGTGAGTACAGCTTTGATCTGCAGGTCAACGACAGCACCTGGTATGCCGTCCGGTTCACCATTCCGGAAATGTCTGACAAGAAGCTTCGTGCCATCGAATACCGGACGATCAGCGATGCTGGTCCGTATGATGCCGAAGGCCTTCCGGATTATGATCAGACCATCACCTTGGAAGTGGAAAAACAGGAGACGGAGGAAGAGCTGTACTCCATGCTGTTCCCCGTAATGGAGTAACCAAAAACAGTTTTTCAGACGCGTCCTTGACAGACTAGGGTAAAAACAAGAGTATGGAAAGTGTTTGTTAAGGAAGTAAAACGACATGCGTAGTGACATCATCGATGAAATCCTCAGCGTGGAAGACCGCGCCAGCCAAATCGTCAAAGAGGCACAGGACGAAGGGCGGACAAAGGTGCTTGAGGCACAGACGAAAGCTGCCCAGGATGTGCATGATGCTGTCTCGAAGCGACGATTGGAACACCAGAAGGAACTGGAGCAGGCTGAGGCGGATAGTGCCGTCCAGTTGGATAACTACCAGGCTTCCTTGGATGTCTCCAGCACGTTGGTTCCCGAGGCGATCGACCAGATCGCGGATAAAATCGTCATGATGGTTTCCAAAACGACTTTGTTTGGAGGACAGGCGTAGATGGACGCTGTATCGAGATACGGGTTCATCAATGCCAAACTCAGGGCAAGAATTGGTCTGATGCGTCAGTCCAGGCTTACCGATGACATGTTGAAGGCTTCCTCGTTGGTGGATGCCGTCGCGTTGCTTCGGGAAACCGGGTATGCAGCGGTCGCCAAGGCGTATGATGAGACCGGGGATTTGCAGGCGATGGAATTCGTTCTCTTGGAGGGCGAGATCGCCAGTTACCAGGAAGTGGAGCGCTATCTGGATGACAAACCGGCAAAGTTTGTCAAGGAACTCCTAGGAAAAATCGAAGAAGACAACCTGAAGAATGCCATCCGGCTTTGGTACAGCTCGGTGGTGCGGATGCACTCCATCCGTTATCGCAGTGAATATCTGTATCGGAACCAAATCGTCAATGATATCAACTGGGCGGGTATCGTCAACGCCACTGACTGGAAAGGCGTGGTGGAGGGGGTCAAGGGTACTCCGTATGAAAAGGTGCTCTCCACCTTCACCCAGGAAATGATCCAGAAGAACGGATTGTTCGATCTGGAGACGGCCATCGACAAGGATTGGTATGCCGATCTGATGGAAAGCGTCAAACTGCTTTCCGCGTCTGACCAGGAAGTGGCCCGGAAGATTTTCTACGCGGATTTTGATTTGAAGAACCTGCTCAATTTGATTCGGTTCGGATGGTATCACGAGTTGGAGAAGGATCGTTTGGCCTCCACGCTGTTCCCCTGGGGAAGCCTGTATGGGAGCAAGGAAGTGGCTGCGTACCTGGCTGCCCCGAAGGACAACAGGGACCCGATGCCCATCGTCAAGCGGTTCTATCCCAATCTGGTGCCGGAAATTCAGGATATTATCGGGAAAAACAAGGATGGAGAGCATTCCGAGCAGCTCATGGCGCAGGAGACGTTGCGTCTTGAGCAGTATCTGCAGACGGAACGCGGAGATGCCTATCACCGCATTCTTTCGCAGGATCCATTCTCCATTGGGATCGCGTTGTCGTACTTTTTCCTGTACCGCAGCGTTGATTCGCTGATCAGGGCGATCCTCAATGGAAAATATTACGGGTATACAGACCAGCAAATCAGGGGGGAGGTAGGATGAATCTATTCACCAGGCCTATGAAACTGCTCACCGCCGTTGTTCTGGAACAGAAGAGCGACGCCGTGGTAAAGGCATTGTTGGAAGAGGGGGTGATGGACTTTGTCCACATCGACAAGCTTGATCCCAAGCAGATGGAGAAACTCAGCACCAGGCCGGCTTCGGTGAACCGGACGGCGCTGGAGGATATGCGCCATCGGATCGAAGCGATGCTTCGCCAAGGACAATTGGGACTGCCTTCCAATGAATCGCTCCATGTCAAGGACGTGGAAAAACCGGATCTTGACGGATATCGCGAGTTGCTGGATGACATCACCAAACAGTTGTCCACCTTGAAGGATGAACAACGGCATGCCAACCAGACCCTGTTGGGGCTGGGCGAGATGAAACGGTACATCCAGGAACAGAAGTACATTTACCTTGACCTTCGTGTCGGGCGTCCCACCCATGGGACGATGCCGGATCTTTCCTCAAAGCTTTCCTCATTTGGCGCAGTGATCGCCCAATCCAAAGAAAGCACGGAAAACTGGATTTCGTTGACGATGCGCCGTGATTCAGCGCAGGTGACGCCACTGTTGGACAAATTCGGTTGGACGGAGACGAGTAATCCTGAACTGCAGAAAACCGCCTTGGTGGACATCAGCTCGGAGATTGACCGGAAGATGGAAGAGGCGGACAAAGCCCGCAAGGGGATTGAGACGCAGGTGAACGCCATCATCAAGGACAAGCAGGCTGATCTGGACAAAGCGTGGTGCAACCTTCGGTTGAACGAACTGTGCGACCAGATCCGCTCGTATTTCTCCTATACCCGGAACACGACGCTGTTCTCCGGATGGGTGCCCGCCGACAAGAGCGAGGAAGTCTCCAAGGCGATCTACTCCTCCAGTGACGGCCAGTGTGTCATCGAATGGACCAAAGCAGACGCCATGCCGCGCAACGAAGTGCCGGTTGCCGTCTCTTCTCCCAAGGCGATGATGCCGTTCGCCAAGATGGTCAGCAATTACGGGACGCCGGAGTACGGTTCGGTGAACCCGACGCCGTTCGTCATGGTCGCATACCTGGCCATGTTCGCCTTGATGTTCGCCGATGTCGGCCAGGGATTCGTCCTTTTGGTGTTCGGTCTGTTGATGATGCTTTCCTACAAAAAGAACCCGATGAAGAAAGACGGGATGATCAGCAGGAACATCTCCCAGCTTCTGGTGTATCTGGGTGGGGCGTCCATCATTGGTGGCGCGCTGTTCGGTTCTTACTTTGGATTTACCTGGCTTCCGGCGTTGTGGTTCAACTATGATGCGGCGGTCAATGGAGACCCGACGGGATCGTCCATCAAGGATGTGTACGGTATTTTGGGCATGACCATCAAGTTTGGTATCGCCGTCATCTATACCGGACTGTTCATCAACTGGACAAACCTGGCGCGAAAGAAAGCGTGGCTGACGTTGTTCCTGGACAAGAACGGAGTGGTTGGTGGGGTGCTGTTCGGCACCGGCCTGTACCTGGCGTACGGGTTTGCCGGAAACGGCTACAAGAGTTTCCCCAACGCGCCGTGGGCCAGCCCGGTGATCACCACTTGTCTGATTCTGATTCTGGTGCGCGGTTTCCTGGAATACGCCCTTTCCGTCAAGGAAGGCGGCGCGAAGAAGGGTGGAGGCCAGGTCGTGCTGGATTCGGTCATGGCGTGGCTGGTCGACGTGCTTGAAATTTTCTGCGGGTACATGTCCAATACGTTGTCCTTCATGCGTGTGGCCGGCCTCGGCATCGCGCATGTCTGCCTGATGATCAGCTTCCGCCAGCTTTCCGAAATGGTTGGCGGTGTAGGCGGACTGGTGATTTATGTGTTGGGGAACCTGCTGGTTATCGTATTGGAAGGGTTGAGCGCTGGTATTCAGTCGCTCAGGCTCAACTACTACGAATTCTTCAGTCGTTATTTCACCGGCAAAGGGATTGCGTACGAACCGGTTGGTCTGTACGGCTCTTTCGGTGGGAAATAAGAGTGCTATTTTTTACAGGAGGGTCGAAATGACCAATTGTGCGTTGAGAAACAAAATCAGGAAAATGACGGGAGCTTCCGTCTTGATGCTGCTGGTCTCGAGCGCGTTGTTCGCCGAAGGGACGCAGACTGCCGGGACCTATAACTTGGCGTTCGTGTGCTTCGCCGCCGCCATCGCGTTCAGCATCGGAGCGCTCGCCGCCGGTATGGCAATCGGAAAAGTCGGTTCCGCCGCCATGGGTGCCATCAGCGAGCGACCCGAGATCGCCAGCCAGGCGTTGATCTTCATCGCCCTTGCCGAAGGTCTTGTCGTATTCGGATTCATCACCGCGTTGATGATTCTTGCCAAGATCTGATCGATGCAGTATTTCGTCATCGGCGACCAGGATACCGTGCTGGGCTTCTCCCTGGTAGGGGTGTTCGGCATGCAGGCAACCAATCCTGACGAAGCCAAAGCGGCCTGGTCCAAAGCTTTGGCGGACAAGGAGAATGGGATCATCATCATCACGGAGGACGTGGCCGATATGATCAGGTCCACCGTGGATCGGTATCTGTTCGCTGAGTCATTTCCGCTCGTGGTGGAGATACCCGCCGCCAGAGGTGATGGAAAACAACGGGATTTGCGAGCACTGGTCAACCAAGCGATCGGCGTTTCGCTGTAGGAAGGGTGGTCATGGAAAAAGCTGATAATCTGCTCCTTGATGGCATTGTGCAAGAGGCGCAGAAGAAAGCGGATGCGATCCGCAGCCAAACGGCCAAGCAGATCGCGGACATCCAGGCAGAAGCTGAGAAGAAGCAGGAGCAGATGCTCGCTGATGAGGATGCCCAGGCTGCGTTGAAGCTGAAACAGGTGCAACTTCGTCTGGAAGCCAACATGGCATCGGCGAAGCGGCGCAGCGCGCTGAAACGGATCGACGACAACTATCAGGTGGTCATGGAGCGGGTCGAGAAAAAATTCTCAGACTTCGCCCGGAGCGAGGCGTTCAAACCATACCTTGCCCAGTGGATCGCTGAAGCCGCCGTCGGCCTTGACCTGAAGGAGGCGAAAGTCGCCTTCAGTCCGCTTTGCCCCGTTGACCAGAAGTTGCTGGACCAGGCGATGGCGCTGGTGAAGCAGTTCACTGGTTCCGACGTGCATCTTGTGTTGGACAGCCGGCCGATCCGTGGGATCGGTGTGGTGCTTTCCAGCATGGATGACAAGGTTTCGTATAATAATCAGGTCGATATCCGGCTCCGCAGATTCGACAGGGACATCAGGACATTGGTGCAGGAACATACATGGAAGGCAGAATAGTAGGTAAGGTCAAGCGGGTCAACGGCCCTGTCATCACGCTGAAGGATGTAACCGACGCGCAGATGATGGAGATGGTCCGTATTGGCGAACAACAATTGGTCGGAGAGGTCGTCAAGCTGTACGATGATATGGCGACGGTGCAGGTGTACGAGGACGCTACCGGAATTTGTCCGGGAGACAACGTCTACGGAAGCGGCGCCAGCCTTTCGGCGGAGCTCGGCCCCGGCTTGATCGGCACCATTTATGACGGAATCCAGCGTCCGCTGGAACGCCTGATGGAAGCCAGCGGCGCGTTCATCGGCAAGGGCATGACGTTCCCTGCCATCAATCATGAGAAGAAATGGCATTTCGTGCCGTCGGTGAAGATGGGGGATGCACTCAAGGGTGGCATGGTGGTCGGTTCCGTTCAGGAAACCGAGCGTGTCAACCACAAGATCATGGTCCCTCCCGAGACGGCGGAAGGCACCGTGGTGAAGATCGCCGATGAAGGGGATTACACGGTGGACGAACCGGTCTGCGTGTTGGCGCTGACCGGTGGGATGGAAACCACCATCACGATGAGCCAGAAGTGGCCGATTCGTATCCCGCGTCCTGTTTCCGAGCGGCTTCCGTTGAAGCGCCCGTTGATCACCGGGCTTCGTGTCATTGACACGTTGTTCCCGCTGGCCAAGGGTGGCACGGTCGCCATCCCCGGTGGATTCGGTACGGGAAAGACGATGACCCAGCATTCCATCGCACAGTGGTGCGACGCCGACATCATCGTCTATGTTGGCTGCGGAGAACGTGGCAACGAGATGACCGATGTTCTAAGGGAATTCCCCCAGTTGGTCGATCCCCGTACCGGTCGTTCCTTGATGGAGCGTACCATTTTGATCGCCAATACCTCCAACATGCCGGTATCCGCCCGTGAGGCGTCCATTTATACCGGCGTCACCATGGCGGAGTATTACCGTGACATGGGCTACCAGGTGGCCATCATGGCAGACTCCACCAGCCGTTGGGCTGAGGCGCTTCGTGAGCTTTCCGGACGTATGGAAGAGATGCCGGCGGAGGAAGGATTCCCCGCCTATCTGCCTACCCGTATCGCCCAGTTCTACGAACGTGCAGGATACATGAAGACACTTTGCGGCCAGGAAGGTTCCGTCTCCATCATTGGAGCCGTTTCCCCTCCGGGAGGCGACTTCTCCGAACCGGTCACCCAGCATACCAAGCGGTTTGTCCGTTGTTTCTGGGGCTTGGATCGTTCCTTGGCGGCGGCGCGGCACTATCCGGCCATCAGCTGGCTGGACAGTTACAGCGAGTATCTCCCCGATGTAAAGGATTGGTGGAATGCCCATTCGGATGGTCTGTGGTCGAAGAACCGTCAGGAAATCATGGATCTCCTGCAACGGGAAGTCCGTTTGCAACAGATCGTCAAACTGGTAGGACCGGATGCGTTGCCTGACAGTCAGAACTTCATTCTGGAAGTGTGCTCCCTGTTCAAGACGGCGTTCCTCCAGCAGAACGCGTTCGACCAGATCGATCGGTACTGCACCATTGAGAAACAGATGAAGATGCTCTCCATCATCCTTGAGTATTACCACAAGGGCAGCGAAGCGATCGCCAAAGGCGTACCGATGGTCAAACTCCGCAGGCTCTCCGTGGTACAGGACATGGCCAAGATGCGCCTGTCCATCTCCAACGATGATGCAGGAGAGATCGATCGGCTGCAGTTGAAGCTCGACCGCTTCATCGAGCAGTTGGGAGGTGTGTATGATGACAAAGCGTGATACCTTGCTCGCCCAGGCGGACCGGAAACTCCTTTCCGGTCGTGAATACCGGGGGGCGAGCCGTATCGACGGACCGCTGGTATACATGCGGAACACCCATCCCGTCGGGTATGGGGAGCTGGTCGAGGTGACCAGCAAGGACGGAAAACGCCGCGCCGGCCAGGTGCTTGACACCAGCGATGACGTGGTGGTCGTCCAGGTGTTCGAAGGGACGGATGGTCTTGATCTGCCGGACACCGGCATGCGGTTCATGGGAGAACCCCTTACCATCGGGGTCTCTGACCAGATGCTGGGACGCGTCATGAACGGACTGGGAAAGAGCCGTGATGGCGCCGCCATCCCCCACGCGGCGGATGAGCGGGATGTCAATGGAGAACCGATCAATCCAACGGCGCGTGAGTATCCGAGGGATTTCATCCAGACGGGTATTTCCGTCATTGATGGCATGACGACGTTGATCCAGGGCCAGAAGCTTCCGATCTTTTCCGGCAACGGACTTGACCACAACCAGCTGGCCGCCCAGATCGCCCGACAGGCGAAAGTAAGGGGCAACGCCCATGACTTCTGCATCGTCTTTGCGGCAATGGGTGTCAAGTACGACGTCGCCCGCTTCTTCATCGACAGTTTCGAATCAACCGGCGTATTGGACAATGTCGCGTTGTTCCTCTCGCTGGCCGATGACCCGTCCATCGAGCGAACCATTACGCCGAAGACAGCGTTGACGTTGGCCGAGTACCTTGCCTTTGACCTTGGCAAGCAGGTACTGGTCATCATGACGGATATGACCAACTACTGTGAGTCGCTTCGGGAGATTTCCACGATGCGTGGTGAGATTCCGTCACGGAAAGGGTATCCGGGATACTTGTACTCCAACCTTTCCGAAATCTACGAGCGTTCCGGCAAGATTGTCGGCAAGAGTGGATCCATCACCCAGTTGCCGATCCTGTCCATGCCGAACGATGACATCAGCCACCCGGTTCCTGACCTTACCGGGTACATCACGGAGGGACAGATCGTATTTGACCGTGGCATGCAGGCCCGTGGCATCTATCCGCCGATCAACGTGCTGCCCAGTCTGTCCCGTCTGATGAAGGATGGTATTGGAGAAGGAATGACCCGTGCGGATCATCCGCACCTGTCCAACCAGCTCTTCGCGTCCTACAGCCATGTGAAGGATGTGCAGAACCTGGCTAGCGTCATCGGTGAGGAAGAGCTGACGCCGCTGGATCATCAGTATCTGGAGTTCGGAGAATTCTTCGAGAAGAAGTTCGTCAACCAGGCGTTCGACGAGGATCGTAGCATCGAACAGACGCTGGATCTTGGCTGGGAAGCGCTTTCCAAGCTGCCCAGTGAGGAACTGCAACGGTTGACCGACGATGAAATCGCCGAGCATTACAAAGGGTAGGAGAAGAAACCGTGCAGATGACGATGGCTCCGACACGGAGCAACCTGCTGAAACTGACCGACGACCTGAAGTTCGCCCAGCTGGGGCATGAACTGCTCGACCAGAAGCGTTCCATCCTCGTGGTGGAGCTTCTCACGCTGGTCGACCAGGCAGTCGATTATCAAAACAGGGTGCAGGAAGCGTTGGTGCAAGCCAATGAAAGCCTGTCCAAATCGATCATGCACATGGGACGTCTGAAAGTCGCCAACCTGTCTGGAGCGGTCAACATCGATTATTCCATCGAGATGGGATCGCGGAAGGTGATGGGTGTGCGGCTTCCCAAGGTGGAGACATCCTTCACTGACCACAGTCCGTACTTTTCCAGTGAAGGAACCTCGATCATCAGTGAACTGACCATCGCCAAGTTCCGGCAAGCGCTGGAACTGATGGGGCGTTTGGCTGAGTTGAAGGTTTCCATCATGCGTCTTGCCCGGGAAGTGAAGAAGACGATCCGAAAGGTCAACGCGTTGGAGAAGATTGTCATCCCCAATGAACATGAGATGATCGTCTTCATGCGTGGCCGCATTGAGGAACAGGAACGGGAGAACTTCATCCTGATGAAAGTGGTGAAGGACCGGATGGAGAAAGCGAAAATGACTGCAGATCCCGCGAGGAAGCTGCTTGTCGCTCATGTTGTCCAGGATACGCAAGGAGGATCTCATCATGGGAGTGCCGTTTAAGACGATTGTCGTGTATGTGGATGGTTCCGAGGGAGCCCTTTCCGCCATCATGTACGCGATTCTGCTCGCCAAACAGAACGAGGCCCATTTGATCGCCGCTTCGGTGGTCAACACCAAGGCGTTGGGGGAACTGGTCCGCGCCGGCATCTTCGTGGATGTCGAGCGGGAGGAATACCAACGGGATCTGCAAAGTGACGCCGACCGTTATCTGCGTCACGCCGAGCGTCTGGCGAAACAGAAGGATGTGCCGATTGAAACGGTCAAGCGGGAAGGAACGGTCAACGTGGAGATGATGAATCTGCTGAAGGAACGCCATGCCGACCTGTTTGTGCTGGGTGGCGTATCCGATGTCCGGAGCCGACGTGAGGAACTTGCCTCGGAAACAGATCGTATGATGCGTGTCGCACCTTGTCCGGTACTGGTGGTTCGTGATGATGAGGATATTTGGGAGGCTTTTGAAAGCCAAGGAGCGTGAGGATGAATATTGCTGATGTGATTGACAAAGATTTGATCAAAGTGCCTTTGGAATCCACCGACAAGTTGGGGATCATCACAGAGCTTGTCGACGTGCTTGCGAAAGCCAAGAAATACACCCCAGAGCAACGGAAGACGGTGCTGGATGCCGTGTTGAAACGGGAAGAGCTGGGGTCCACCGGAATCGGAAAAGGGATTTGCATCCCCCATGCCAAGACGACATCCGTCAAGGCGATCCGTCTGGTCATTGGCATCTCCCGAATTCCCATCGATTTCGGTAGTCCGGATGGTGAGAAGAGCAGGATGTTCTTCCTGGTTCTGGCACCTGAGGATGCCGCCTCGGCCCATGTCGAGTTGCTGGCGTCCATCGCGCGCACCTGCTCCTCCCCGTTGTTCCGCCGTTTGCTTGAGCAGGCCAAACAACCTGATGAGGTCTACCGCTTGTTCATGGATTAAGAGGATTATCGCCCCCGGATACGTTCTTCCGGGGGTTTTTTCTGGCCTGTTGCAGCCTCATACATACGGCAGAACTCTTTGATGTCAGACGTTTTGCCCTGTCAGAACGATAATACACAAGAAAACTGGGGAAAATTGCAAGAAACCGCGCAGAATTCGGGTGCAAGGTAGGAATGAGGTTGTGCATGTTTTCCCTAGAGTTGTGTGATATGTCCAAGGCATCCGGCCAAGGGAAAATGTTCTGGTGTTTCTGGCGCTACTTCCCACATTCTGACATAATACCGAGGCTGTTTCTGTCAAAGGTTTTGGCATGACAGACCGAAAAACCGCAAGAAAATGGGGGAAAACAGCGATACGCAACGTAGAATTCGGGTACAAAGCAGGAACGAGGTAGGGCCAATTGCCCATCTTGTTGTGTACTATGTTCAGAGTAGTGCGGCTAACGGATTTTTGATGGATTGGAATCTGTCAAAAGATGTCCTTCAACGGACAAAAAGAACGGGTTGGCCGTCACAGCCAACCCGTTTCCGTTGTTGGGGATATCGTTATTTCGCCATCTCGTAGATGTGCTTGATCTCTTCTTTGCCCAGTTTCTTGAAGTTGCCGATGGTACGCTTTCCGAAGAAGGTGCATTTCACGGCCAGTTCATCGATCTGCGCTTCGGTCGGAGTGACGCCCAACTCCTTCAGGTTGGTCGGCATGCCGATGGAACGGTAGAAGGATTCCATCGCCTTGACGGTCGCTTCCACATCCGCGGCAGCGTTGCCTGTCGGTTTCAGACCGAACAGACCCTCACCAAAGGAGATGAAGCGTTGTGGATCCTCAGGAGAGACGAACCGTGCCCAGGAAGGCCAGACGGCTGCGAGCCCCGCGCCATGGGCGACATCAAACATGCCTCCCACCTCATGCTCAAGCTGATGGCAGGCCCAGTCGCCTTTGTTCTCATTGCCGGCGGCGGTCAGTCCGTTGTGCGACAGGGAAGAGGCGAACATCACATTGGCCCGGGCGTCATAATCGTCCGGATGATCCTTCAGCACCAACGCGGCATCCCGGACGGTGCGGAGCAACCCCATGGCGATCTCATCGGTCAGATGCATCGAGTCGTGGACGAAATACCGCTCCATCGTATGCATCATGATGTCGGTGCACCCGCACATCGTCTGGTATTGAGGCAGTGTCAAGGTAAGGAGCGGATCCTCGATGGCAAACTTGCACCGGCAGGTGTCGCTGTTGCATCCACGCTTCAGCATGCCTTCCTCGTTGGTCACCACGCTGGAATCACTCATTTCTGATCCGGCTGCGGAAATGGTCAGCACGGCGCCGATCGGTGCGCATGCGGCGGGAACCCGTTTGCCACAGTAGAAGTCCCACGGCTCGCCTCCGTTGGCAAGACCGTACCCGATCGCCTTGCAGCTGTCGATCACCGAACCACCACCAACGGCCAACAGGAAATCCACATGTTCCTTGCGGCACAGTTCCAATCCTTCATGAATTTTGCTCAACCGGGGATTAGGAACGACACCGCCAAGTTCGACGTAGTCGATTCCTTCCTTTGCAAGAAGCTTCTCCACACGATCGATCAAACCGCTTTTCTTCGCGTGATGCGAACCGAAATGGACCAGCACTTTCTTCGCGCCGAATTCTTTTGCCAGAAGACCGACCTTTTCGGTCGCGTCTTTCCCGAACACCACTTTGGTGGGTGTGTAATACGTAAAATCATGCACCATAGCAGACTCCTTTCAATATCCAATGGATTGACCGACAAACAACACCCTGATGCGGCCGTCCGTCCTCTGGTTGGAGAACACCACGGCATCGCTGCAGACCGTTTCGGGGCACGCGCCAGCGGGGAGGGCCATCAGATGGTGGTCATCACACACATCGCGCATGCAGTGCCCCGCGGAGGTGCAGAACGTATTCCGCTTCAGTCGGATGGCGTTTGCGGGACCCGCCAAACGCTTTACCCTGACAACGGCAGCCGCAAGATCCGGGACGATTTTGTCCGTCGAGACGATCAGAATGACCTGTTTCGGTCCGTACAGCATGGCGGCGACCCGGTTTCCCGTGTTGTCCACGCAGTACAGTTCCCCATGTTCCGTGACGGCATTGGCGCTGGCAAGATACACATCAGCGTCAAAGCTTTGCAGAAAGACTTTTCGTACCCCTGTCTGATCCAATCCTGGCGCGTACCGGTCGTAGAACGTATAGGCACCATTTCGAAGCAACTCCAGAACCCCGCATTCCGAGAGTGACTGCGAACCACCGACGGCGCAGGAAGCGCCAGGGGCGATCAACTCCTTCAGTCGGGGAACGACATCTTCCTTTTTGGGGAGATATTCCCCGCGCATATGGTTTTTCTCCAATGCCTTGATGGTCGATTCAATGCGGAGATCCAACACCCGCGACGTGTTCGCGTCCATCACGTTTCCTCCTACCAGAAACCTTCCTTATCATACCTCACACACCCCCTGTGCGCAATCCTTCTTTGTTTTTCTGAAGAAAAACGATGAAATACACCGACGGTTGGGGGTCTCGTGTTGTATACTGGAAAGAAAGGAACGGCTATGCAGATAACTTTCATTGGAGCGGCGAGACATGTGACCGGCAGCTGCACGTTGCTGGAATGTGGGGGAAAACGGATTCTGATCGACTGTGGCATGCCCCAGGGGAATGACGAGAGGGACATGGGCGACCAGCTTCCCTTCCGCGCGGCGATGATCGATGCGGTGCTCCTCACGCACGCTCATATCGACCATAGTGGTTGGCTTCCGCTGTTGTATAAGGAAGGCTTTCGTGGCGCCATCTGGTCGACAGAAGCCACGGCGGATCTCTGCGAGATCATGCTGGCGGACAGCGGCCACATCCAGGAGATGGAAGCGGAATGGCGTGACCGCAAGGCGATGCGCGGCGGTGGGCAACGGGTAGAACCGATCTACACCGCCGAGGATGCCGCCCAGGTGATGTCCTGTTTTCGGGAAAGTGAATATGGGCAGTTGCAGGATCTGGGAGGCGGCGTACGGTTCCGGTTTGTTGATGCCGGGCACCTGTTGGGGAGCGCCTCCATTGAGGTATGGCTGGAAGAACAGGGACAGAAACGGAAGATGGTGTTCAGCGGGGACGTGGGAAATTTCGACCAGCCGTTGATCAAAGATCCCCACTATCTGGATGATGCCGATTACGTGATGATTGAATCGACCTATGGGGACCGGCTCCACCAACTGCCTCCCGGGGCGGTGGGGCACAATGTCCCGAACATCGTCCGTGCCAAGGAACTCGCTGAGATCGTCAGGCGGACGTTCGGTCGTGGCGGCAATGTGATCATCCCGGCGTTCGCCGTCGGCCGGACACAGGAGATTCTGTATCTGTTCCGGTTGATCAACTTCGAACACCTCTGCCCAGAGTATCCAGGAATCCCGGTGTTCGTCGACAGCCCCCTTTCCGTCAAGGCGACCGGCGTGTTCGCCGCCAATGTGGAAGGATACTTCGATTCCGAAGCGATGGAACTGGTGAACAAAGGGGTCAACCCGTTGACGTTCCCCTCCCTGGTGGCCATCACCGACGTGGCGGATTCCAAGATGCTGAACAGCCGCAAGGAGCCGTGCGTGATCATCAGTTCCAGCGGCATGTGTGAGGCGGGGCGTATCCGCCATCATCTCAAGCACAACCTCTGGAGAAAAGAGTGCACGGTGGTGTTCTCAGGCTTCCAGGCACAAGGGACTTTGGGGCGTTCCATCCTGGATGGAGCGCGGCATGTGACGCTGTTCGGCGAACAGGTGGATGTGAACTGCGAGATCCGGAATCTGGAAGGGATCAGCGGGCACGCTGACCGGGATGGTCTGGTCGCCTGGCTGAAGGCGTTCAAGACCAAGCCGCGGATGGTGTTCGTCAACCATGGAGAGGATGAGACGGCGGAAGCCTTCTCCTATTATGTACAGACCAACTTGGGGATGAAGAGCTATGCTCCGCTTCCCATGGAACACTATGACTTGCTGGATGAGGCTTCGTTCCCCAGTGGCAAGGCTGTGGACGAGACGGAGTTGCCGTACTATCGCGATCTGCTTGCCGCGGTGTCCGAGTTGGACAAGCAGCATCGTACGTTCGAAGGAGTGCTCCATCGGTTGCAGGATGCGGCAAACCAGAAAAACATCCAGCCCAAGGATGCCGTTCAGTTGCAAAACACGCTTACCCGGCTTGCCAGCGACCTGGAGTTCCTTACCTTCAAATGGGGGAAAGATTGTTCTTGAACGCGGCCTAACATCCGGTCAGAGAACGAGTTGAACGGACAAAAATGGCCTCTGACGCACGGAATGCGGGAATTTGAGGAAAAAATCGTTCGCAATCCGCTTGACGAAGTATGCGGCTTGGAGTACTATTGCTGAGCGCTTCGAAAGGAGCGCTTCGCAAAGTGGAAACACGATGCAGGTTTTTTACAGAAGAGCGAGAGGGGAAGAGGGAAGAGAGAATCAGAAGCGGGCGCGCCGAGAGGGCGCACCCCTTGGTCAATTCAGATACGAACAGAAAACGGGATCGAGTAGAGAACGTTGGTGTTTGTTTGAGGGACTGGGGAGGATTTGAAGCAGAGATTTCCGGCGTGCCCGCGAGGGCTGCGCCGGGTTTCAATGACGGAGAGTTCGATCCTGGCTCAGAACGAACGCTGGCGGCGCGTCTTAAGCATGCAAGTCGGGCGGCAGCCGCAGCGATGCGGCGAGAGCGGCGGACGGGTGAGTAACGCGTGGACAACCGACCCTCCGGACGGGGATAGCCGCGGGAAACTGCGGATAATACCGGATACGACCCGGGGAGCGAAGGCGCTCCGGGGGAAAGCCGCTGCGGCGGCGCCGGGGGACGGGTCTGCGTCCCATCAGCTAGACGGCGGGGTGAAGGCCCACCGTGGCGACGACGGGTAGCCGGCCTGAGAGGGTGGACGGCCACATTGGGACTGAGAACGGCCCAGACTCCTACGGGAGGCAGCAGCTAAGGATCTTCCGCAATGGGCGAAAGCCTGACGGAGCGACGCCGCGTGGACGATGGAGGCCGTGAGGTTGTAAAGTCCTTTTCCGTGGGGTGAAGAGCCGTGCCAGGGAATGGGTGCGGGGTGACGTGACCACGGGAATAAGCCCCGGCTAACTACGTGCCAGCAGCCGCGGTAACACGTAGGGGGCGAGCGTTGTTCGGAATCA